>NZ_LT899436.1:600000-900000 GCF_900198195.1 Tenacibaculum jejuense
TTCCCCAACCATCTAAAATCATTAAAATTACTTTCTTATCCATTTGGTATAATTTGATAAGTAAAAGTAGTAAAGATTTTAGGTTTTTTATTTAAAATTTCACGAAACCGATTGCGATTAAAGCGGCAATAGAAATGAAACCAATTGGAATTAAATATGTAAGAAGTTTTCTTCTATTTTCTTTTTTAGCCTCTTGTCTTATTTTTTCTAACTGTTCTTCAGTAGCTGTCTTATTAAAAGATAATTGATCTGGGTTGTCATTATCATAATAACCATGTTTTTTTAATTTTTCAATAGCACTTTTACGAGGTCTTTTATTATTCTTAATACTCGCTATCATAGCAGATGTTGCTCCTCCAAAACTCATAACAATATAATTTAGCATTTCCTATATGTAGCTAAATATTTGAAAACGTTACATTTTTACCTATGTTAATAGATTGTGTTAAAATGTTTTTTGTGTTCTTTTTATTTGTAAATTTGCACCCCGAAAAAAACAAGTTATGTTTGTGACTTTTTTATAAAAAAGGTTTCAAATATTAGTGTAAACATAGAATGCATAAATAAAAGAAGAAATGAAAATATTTAAAAGTTTAATCCCTGCAATCGTTATTGTTTGTTTTAGTATTCAAACTGCGTTTTCTCAAGATATTTCTAGAGAAGATAAGAAAGCCATAAAAAGTAAAGAGCAAGAGATTCGTGTTAACGAAGAAATGTTGTTAAGTGGAGTTGAAGGATTAGAAAGAATAAAGTCTAGATTAACAAAAGATAAAAGTAAGAATAGAATTACTAAAGAAGAGGTTTTAAGAAAGGAAACGATTATCAGAAATGTTGAGGCTAGATTATCTAAACTAGATAAGAAGATAAAAACTCAAAAAGAAGAGTTAAATTCATTCAAGAAATCTTTAAATGTAAAAGTTGCTGAAGTGAAAGAAATTGAAACTACAGAAACTAAGACAGAAAAAACTCCTGTAGTAGATACAAAAGCTGATAGTGATTTAGCAACAAGAGAGCAAGAGTTAAAAGCTGCAAGAGAGAAATTAGAGAAAGAAATAAAAGCTAGTGAAGAAGCTTACCAAAAACAATTAGAAGCTTTACGCAAGAAAAACGAAAAGTTAACACAACTTGACAGTCAATTAAAAGCTGAAAAGAAAGAAATTGAAGATAAGATTTCTAAAGAAAAGAGAATGAAAATAATGGAGGTTGAAGATGATATTAGTGTTAACGAAGAAATGTTAATTAGTGGAAGACAAGGTTTAAAGAAAAAGAAAGATCAGTTAGAAACTGCTAAGAAAGAAGGAGCATTAACTGCTGAAGATATTCAGAGAAAAGAAGCAATTATCAGCAGAGTAGAGAAAAGATTAAATAAATTAGAAAACGAAATAAAGATAAAGAAGGAAGAATTAAGTAAGCTTAAGGCTGCTTGAGTTTAGTGTAAATAATTCTGTTAACTATGAAAAAGGGTGAACTTAAGTTCACCCTTTTTTTGCACCTTAAAATTGAGGAGTTAGATAAAAGTCTAACTATTCAAATAATCACTATAAATAATTTTTAAGATTAATTCTTCCCTATGTTCTTAATCTTAAGAAAAGTGTATTGAAAACGATTTCGTTATTATCCTTACTTTAAGTCTAACTTAAATCTTTAAAGATGAATTTTGAATCGAACGCAAGATGAATCTTTTTTCTTTACGCATCATTTTTTTTTCAGTTGTTAAGTTTTTTATAATTCAGGATAGTATAAAATAGATTTGTTTTTAAGTTCTTGTTTTTTAGTTTTTTATAGTTTAGTCTATAATTGGTTAAATTATTTTATTTATTGCCTATTTTAGATTTCAGCCAATCTAAAATTCCTATTTTTTTATCTAGGATAGAATCTTCAGCTTGATTAAATTTATCATACACTTCAGCATAAAGCTCTTTAAAAAGCTTCCTTTTTTCAGGTTCAGAATAATATGGTTTTATTTTATGTAAACCATTTAAAATACTTTTTTCTAAGTTAAAGAGACGCTCATTACTTTTTAAAAAATACTTACTAGTTGGAACTAAGTGAGAAATCAACTGATGATCACCAAGGTCGTGCTGAATCATGATTCTTAAAATATTACCACATGAAATGATAAGAGAAGCAGGATTAGTCTTTTTATCACTAATCATAACGCAATAATAATTAGCTTCTTTTAGCATACCGTTTAAAAAGTACATGCGAGCTATAGATAATAAAACCTCAATACTAAAGTTAGGTCCGGTCATTTCGCTATGCAAATCGTAGTTCTTTTTTATTTGAGGAACAATCTCTAAAAAACGATTTACATCTTTTTTAATCCATAAATAATTCAATACTAAGCAATCATTAGCTATGGTACTAAAACTCTTAATTATTGCATTAAAGTTATGTTTGTTGTTGTCAATGAGTTTAAGAATTTCAGGATGAATCTTTTCAAACGGACTGGTTTCCATTAAATTCATACTAGAATCCAAATAATTATTTAAGGCTTTAAATTTTAGTAAAAAATCATCTCTGTATTTTGAAGGGTTGTTATTCAAATGTTCATAAGCAAGAAATGAATAGCGTTTTCCTTCTATAAAATCATTATTTCCCATGTAAATAAATGATTTTGCTCTGTAAAAGAAGTATACCGATAGTACAGATTCTGCTTTACTAACATCTTGAAGTAAAGGATTGTTGTTGTAGTTTAAAAGTTCATCTCTATTTTTAATTCTTTTATCAAGAAATTGATAATGTAACTCGCAAATTTCTTCAGCTAAAAGTTTGTACGAATTTAAATTTTCAGAAAGACGGATATAGTTTTCTAATTCGGTAACACCTTCTCTAAAACTATTTTTTCCTTTTTCATAGTTAAATAATCGAAACTCTACAGCCTTTTTTTGTAGTAAACAGCAAATATCAAAATCGCACTTTTCAGTAGCTATTTTTTTTAATTTACTTAGTTTTCTTTTGGCTTTTGTATACAACGCATTTTTTAATAGAACTTCAAGTTCTATAAGCTCATTATATACATTAATGTCTGAAAATTTTCGATCAGAAATTTTTAAATGCTCTATTAATTCTTGAAATAAATCAAATTTTAATGTATTAAATTTTAAAGAAGCAAGCTTATGTTTTTTAATAAAAGCACTTTTATTATAAACTTTCTTTTTCCTAATGGTTTCTAGGAGTTTTAACTTTATTTTGGGTTCAGATTTTAAATTTAAATTCCTCTTAAAAGAGTTATAAACTTTAGGGCTTAAGGAGTGAATTAATAGGGTTAAATCTGTTTCTTCAGATTTTGACATAGGTTAATTTGATAATTAAATATATGATTATAATGTATACCACTTTTCAATTACTAGGTATAACTTAAATTGTTAAAAATTATTATGTTATGTGAAATAAAAGAAAGGTTGTTTAGTGTGCTTCTTGATAGCTGTTTTCATTGGTAGAATACTATTTTTAGAATTTGGGTATGCGTTTTTAACTTTTATGATATGATTAGGGATAGTAGTAGTTTTTAAAACTTGCATAATATGAATTAAATAACGGGGGTAATAGTTAGATGCTAATATTAATTTTGGGTGTCTAGCGTATGACTTTTTATCTTGTTAACTATACTGTTTTTTACTCTTTGTAAATATACAAAAATCGAAAATCATAAGGCTATTAATTTCGAAATGAGTATTTTTATCTTTACAAACAACACAAACATTTTAACGTATGAAAACTCACTTTGAGTTAAATGAAGTAACGAAAAAACTACCTCAGCATTTACATAAATTTGTTGTAAAGCAACCTTATGATGAATATACGGCACAAAACCAAGCGGTATGGAGATATGTTATGCGAATGAATGTAGATTATTTAGGTAAAGTAGCTCACGAATCTTACATCGATGGATTGCAAAAAACAGGTATTTCTGTAAATACAATTCCAAGAATGGAAGGAATGAATAGAATTTTAAAAGAAATTGGTTGGGCAGCAGTTTCTGTAGATGGTTTTATCCCTCCAAATGCTTTTATGGAATTCCAAGCTTATAATGTTTTAGTAATTGCTTCTGATATGAGAACAATAGATCATATCAAATATACTCCAGCACCAGATATTATTCATGAAGCAGCAGGTCATGCGCCAATTATTGCGAATCCAGAATATGCAGAATATTTAAGAAGGTTTGGAGAAATTGGAGCAAAAGCCATTTCCTCTTCTAGAGATTATGAAATGTATGAAGCTATTCGTTTACTTTCAATCTTAAAGGAAAATCCGAATTCTAGTCAGAAAGAGATTCAAGAAGCACAAGAGAAAGTAGAATGGTTGCAAAATAATATGGGTGAATTGTCTGAAATGGCCCAAATTAGAAACTTACACTGGTGGACAGTAGAGTATGGTTTAATAGGAACTGTAGAAAACCCTAAAATTTATGGAGCAGGATTACTTTCTTCTATTGGAGAAAGTAAATGGTGTATGCAAGATGCTGTTAAGAAATTACCATATACTTTAGAAGCTTCAAATGTTTCTTTTGATATCACTAAACCACAGCCACAATTATTCGTAACTCCAGATTTTGCGCATTTAAGTTTGGTTTTAGAACAATATGCGAATACTATGGGAATTCGTAAAGGTGGTTTAAGTGGAATTAATAAATTAATTGATTCTAAAAATTTAGGAACAATCGAATTGTCTACAGGTATTCAAGTTTCGGGAGTGTTTTCTAATGTTATCACCGACGAAAATAACAAGCCAATTTACATTCAAACCACTGGAGGAACAGCTTTATCAAACAGAGATAAAGAACTAATTGGTCATGGTACAAACTATCATGCTGAAGGTTTTGGTAGCCCTATCGGAAAATTAAGAGGTATTAATATTCCTATTGAAAATATGAGTCCGAGAGATTTAGAGGCTTATGGAATTTATGAAGGAAAAACAGTAAATCTTGAGTTTGAAGGAGGCGTAAAAGTTGAAGGAGAAGTAATTACAGGAACGAGAGATTTGCGAGGTAAAATTTTACTAATCTCATTTAAAAATTGTACTGTTACTCATTTCGATACGGTTTTATTTCATCCAGATTGGGGGATTTATGATATGGCTGTTGGTGTAGATGTTGTTTCTGCTTATGCTGGTCCTGCTGATGTAAATTCTTTTGAAGACCTTGGGAAAGTTTCAGAAACAAAGACACATAAAATTAATTATTCTTCATCAGATCGTGAGTTGTATGGTTTGTATGACCAAGTACGACAAATGAGAGAAAGCAATACATTTTCTGAAGAAAAAATTATTGCAATTTTTAATCTAGTAGAAGAAAAGTTTAACGAAGATTGGTTGTTGGTATTAGAGTTGTATGAAATAGCAATAACTCAGAATTATGAAATTCAAACTTCTATTAAAGAGTACTTAAATGGCTTAAAAACAAATGAAGAATTCGCTAGTTTAATAGATGATGGGCTATCGTTATTATTGAATGAACAAGTAGTATAAAATGAATATATTTAATTTATTTAGAAAGAAAAATATGGCAAACGAAATACAAGAATATTTAGGGAAAGATGCAATAGTTTTAGATGTAAGAACTTTGGCAGAATGGAATGAAGGTCATAGTGAAGGCGCTAAACATATTGTTTTAGATACTATTCCAAACCATGTTGAAAAAATAAAATCATGGAACAAACCAGTTATAGCTGTATGTAGAAGTGGAGGAAGAAGCGGACAGGCAACTGAGTTTTTGCAAGGTCATGGTATTGATATCATTAATGGCGGTCCTTGGGGTAATGTTGATCAATACCTGTAAGATTTTAAAATAAAAAGAGGCTGTCTGTAAAGGGTAGAGATGGTCAGAAGTTCTTCCGATCATCTCTAGTAATATCTCCGTCTTTGCCAACGATAGTGAAAAAACACTTTGGTGTTCTAATCGATTTGAAAACAATAATGCCTTGGTGATTTCATAACTCCCAATTGATGCGATGAACTATCAGATGTTATTTTCACTCAAGCATGCTTTTTATGTGGCGACTGTCTGTAGCATTTTTAGAAGGAAAATTAATCTCATTAATAAATAGTCGCTGATAATTTAAAATTCAAATGGGTTTTGATTATTATGAACGAAGTGATCAAACAGATGATAAATTAAAAGCAGAAAATGGATCCAGACATTTAAACATCATCGAACGGTACAGACCAAGAGAAATTAATCAAGATTAGAATGATGTTTTTGAAAGAAAATTTTATTATATAATCTCTATCAAACTCCAAGGCTAAAATGAATAGTTTAAACCAAAAATAATATATCTATTAAACAAGTCGTTTGAAAAAATACTAGTTGAAAATTCACTTGTATAAATCTGATTAAATGAACTTTTATTCAATAAGTTTTTAGCCAAGATAAAATATTCAATATTTTTTCCAATGTGATTAAATGAAAAATCTATAAATAATTGATTTGTATTAATTCTACTACCTCTTGGAAGTAATAATTCTTGTTCTACTTTACAATAAGTTTTTTTAGCTAACTTAAATATTGTTTCTAAACGTGCATTTATATTACTATTAATAAATACTCTTGTATTTTCTTGCTTATTTTCGATATAGGTTAGACCTATACTACTTTTATAATTAAAGAAACCTTCAAATGCACTATTAAGTTCTATGTTAAAATTGTTGATAGATGAATTTACACTTCTAATGACATTATTATTCAAAACATTAAAATAATTACTATAAATAGCACTGGCATTAACACTCATCTTATTATTTATTGAATCTATAAAAAAGGATGTCGATGCTGAAATATTTAAATCTCTTTTAGCTTGTGGTGTCTGAAAATAAGTAATGATATTAATATCTTCATTAATAGTTTGTTCAGCTATAAAAAAATTACTGACCTCTTCATACGAGCTTAAAAATGAAAAGCTAGATTGCTTTAAAAGATTATATCGAGAGAAATTCATGGACAAATTCCAAGATTTTTCAAAATCTAAAGAAGGTCTACTACTTGTAATTGTCCGTGTATCAATTAGGAAAGGATTTGAAAACAGATAATAATTATTGTTTAATTTATTATTATTTTCAAAAGTGATTCCAAAAGAATTCTTTTTTCCTAATTTAAATCGTGTTTTTAATTTGGAATTTATAAAGAACCCTTTTTTATTATTGATTGTATTTTCAAATCTGTTTTTTAATGCTCTATCTGAATATCCTAATATTATTTTTCCTTTAAGTTGTATTTTTTTTCTTTTATTATAGTTCGTTTCTAGCATTAAATGAGAAGTATTACTTCGCGATTGATAATTATATGTATCAGGGTTTAGAAGAAAATTAAAATCCTCATCATCAAAAATATGAGTAGCTGCAAGTTCTAAATCCCATCTTTTAATCTTTTTTAAATAAGACATTTTTCCTTTTAATAACCTACGCTTACTTTCTGTATTCTCTCTATTAATTGGTACTCCATTAACTAGAATACTACCCTGATTTAATAAAAATAATTCTTGTCTTCGATCATCATTTGAATGAAATAAATTCAACTCTAATAATTCTTTTCTAGAAATCTTTCTTGAATAATTTATTTTTTGTTGATAATAAAACTTTGTTTGATTTATATAAGTTTCAAAAAGATCAGTATTGTTTTGCAAATTACTTTGATTAAAACCGTTATAATAACTCACAAATTTATTTTGATACTTTAAAAGTGAAGTTTTGCTAATATCATAGTTCATTTCATTTGATAATGATACAAATTCTGGCGTGCTAATATTAGAAGTTTGGTTTGATGTTTCAATAGTTGAGTTATTAATATCAAAACTATTTTTAGATATAAATGAGTTTTTACTTGTATCATTAAAAGCAGAGATACTATTTTTAAATGAAATTTTATCTGATAGCTTAAATAGATTACTAAGCGTTCCAAATTTAATATTATTAATGTAACTTCTAGGAAAATTAGTTTTTTGAGTTAAGGAACTTTCTTTAAAAAAATCCACACTGGAATTTTCTAATTCTTCTTTGTTTTCTATCGCATACGTTTCATCTTTAAATGATGTTTCATTAATAGAGATATTATTAAAATTAAAAACACCAAAACCTTTTAGTCTACTTGAAAGATTAATCGTATTTATATTTCCTAAATAATGATTTTTCCCCAAACCTAAACTGGCTTCACCAGAAAGTTTAAATTGATTCTCTTTAAATTTAAGATTAAGTACAACCTTATCTGATTTTTTAATTCCTTTTTTAAGCTTATTATCATGATAATCTTCAATGGCTTCAATTTTATCTACCATTTCTGTAGAAATATTACGTGCTCCAATAGAATACCCTTTACCAAATAAATCATCTCCATCTAATAAAATGGTTTCAATGGGTTTTCCTTTATATCGTATAAGCCCAGTTTTATCATCAACCTGAATGCCTGGCATGTTTTTTAGAACGTTAATAACCTTTCTATCTTCTAATCTCTTAAATTTAGATACGTCATAAACAACTGTATCATTCTTTACTTTTATCGCAATACGTTTAGAAATAACAATAACTTCATCAAGTTGATGATCTTTAAGTATCAAATTAAAATTTGTAGTATATAAATGTAAACCCTTATGAATATCAATATTTTTAAACTGAGTAACATAAGGTAATCCTTGACATTTTATTGTAATCTTTTTTATATCTTTTTTTTTATTCTCTATATAATATGTGCCTTTACTATCAGGAATAGTGTACTCAATAATTTCTTTTGTCTCAGCATTAAGTAAAAGAATATAGCAATCATTTACTATTTCTCCTTTTACGTTTTTTATAATTCCTCTGAAACTTTGAGCTGATAAAGGAGAGGAAAATAAAAAACATAGCCCTATTAAAATAGAGCTATTAAATAATACTTTTGTAAACTTACTTTTAAAATTATAGCCCAATGTCCTCTATTAAATTTATATTTAGATCATATTCCATATCTGGGTCAGTATCTGCCTTTAAATTCTTTCTAATACGTTCAATTACTTTTCTATATTTTTCACAGTACATTTTCCAAGAAATAAGCTTATCTTGTTTATAGTTAAAGTGAATAATGTTAGCTATATTTTTCCTTTGTATTTTAGTTGCTTCGATACTTAAAACGCCATCATCAGAACTAACCGATAAAATTAAACCAGGTAATCCATCAAATTTCCATGGCCCTCCAATCAAAGGAATATCTTCCGTATACCAAGCCGTATAAGTTCTCCCTCTAAACGTTGTTACTGCTTTTTTACAAGTAAATGATTTTATTTTCTTTGTTTTATTTTCTAATTTCCACGTCTGTATTGGAAGCTTATCCGAAACAAACTTAATGCTACTCATTATAGGTTGATTGTAAACAATTTCTTTGTTTTTGTAATTTTTTTGAACAAAAGGTACCACCCCTTCGTTTGCTTCTATAACATCATTTCCATTATTTTCCGTAAACTCACTGTTCAATTGATAATACACGCTCTGCTTTTCTTTATAAATTAACTTATAAACAGCTTCAGTTGTGTGAGCATCAAAATCAACAATTTGGTTATACTCAATCTCATAACTTTGAGCAAAAAGATTTAAAATACTAAATAATGAAAATAAAAAAGAACATATTTTGTTCATACATATTGTTATTTAATAAGTTAGGTGATAATATTTCAATTAACACCTAACTTTAATTTGAATTAATAAAAATATTATGAGTTATCCATTATTGCACTCATGCTTTTTCTTGCTGCTTTTTTGCACGCTCTTTCACGAGCTTTTTTGCAACCTGTCAAAAAGTTACCAGCTGTTGCTGAAATACCAATAGAACCACCAAAACCGTCAGGTACAGAAACAGTACAAGTAACTCTACAAAAATCTTTATTACTATTTAAATTATTATCTGATGATGATTTAGTAGTAGTATTACTGAATATTGCAAGGGAAAATAATCCCAAAAAAAGTGATTTTAACATTGTAATTAAATTTAAATATTATTTTACTCCCATAGCTTCATCTACTTTTGCACAAGCTCTATTTAATGCTCTAGCATTATTAGATAAAAACCAACCTGCACAAGCAGTGATGGCTACAGAACTACCATCCGACATGTACTGTGTCTTAGTACAACATTGTCTTCCAAATTTTTCTTTTTCTTTTTTGGTTGCAGAAGAAGTTAGCGTAAAAGCTAAAATTACTCCTAAGAACAAAACTTTTTTCATAATTAAAAGATTTTAAATGATACCGACTTTGATTTATATAACCCTTGAAGTTGTTTAGTCGGTTTTTTCAACTTCAAAGCAATTTTTAGATTACCTTTCTTTTATTCCTAATATAGATACGGGCAATTCTAATAGCCATTGTGTACCTATTTTCTTTTTTAAGTATGTATAGATTTCCCTATTATGAGCGGATACTTGTTTCATTAAAATTGGATCAACAACGCAGTTTTTGTATTCAAAACTAACGTTATACTTTTCTTTAAAAGCTTTCATTTCGTTTGATATTGTAGATTGAATGCCAAAAAGTATAAAGCTAAGTTCTCCTTCTAAATATCTATCATTAGTATCTTTCTGATTTAAAAGATATTTATTATAAGAAATGCTATTTAAGGATTTGGTAGTACTTAAACGAATAATGATCTCATTGTTTTGTGAATAATAGAAATTAGTTATAAAACCTGTAGATTTAAAAGAAAAATTATATTGAGTACTTTCATCATCTAAAAAGATTGTAGATGAAAGAGTATTAATGATCATCTTTTTTACTTCTTTTTTGTTTTTATCATTAATTATTAATGTTCCTGATTTAAATTCTTTCTTAGTACTATTAAGAATAATAACATTAATTTTTATATCAGATATAGCGAAAGCCATATTTGAACAATAAAAAAAGAAAAATGAATACAAAAAAAATTGTATAGCAATTTTTAATTTCATAATTATGAGACTTTTTATTTTTCCTATTCGATTACTAAAGTAAAAATGTTTTTTGATTATAACAAAAAAAAACTCAGAAATATTAGTATTGGTTATAAAATGTAGTTTTATTTAAAAATATTCCACATATTTCACCTCTAAATAGCAAGCATCTTAACTAATTTGTTTTAAAACGAATAACGTTTCAGGTTTTCTAATAAAGCCCTCGTTCTAATATCTCTTTTTTTGCGTTTCCCTCGATTGAGATGGCATCTGATGCCATCTCAAAATATAATAAAGAGTCCTATCATAACGAATCCAATAACAACGAATATAACGGGAAGTACCAGTCCAAACACCTAACCAGAAAGACGCTATAGTATGCTCGGACGAATAATTGCGATTATAACCCTATTGTGGTAAATCTAGCTCTAATATACACTCCCTAATTCCTGTTTGATTGATAAAACTTTTCATCAAACTTATACCGCCAAAAGGAGTGACTTGCTTATCTGAATATTTAATCGTTAGATTAACTATATGGGTGAAACTTAAAATACTCAATAAAGCTAGTAATAACCTAGCCTAAGATTAATAAATGAAATCCTACTGCATAATTCAGGTTAAAACTTCATAAACGAAAATTCCTTTTGTAACTGCTCTTGTTTAAATTTTAGTTTTTCCAAGAACTTCAGGTGTGCCTCGGAATTTGAATTAAAAGGTTTGTGTGCTAATCCTTTTTGAATTTCTTCAACTTTTTTTAATGTTTGTAATGTGTTTTCGCTAAACCAAGTTTCAGAAAACTTTTCCCAGATATAACTTACAGCAGTCTCATTTGGGTGAATCATATCAGAATTATAAAAACGATAGTCACGTAATTCATCCATTAAAATCTCATAAGAAGGGAAATAATAAACCTGCTTTCTTGGTACAACAACTTCATGAATTCCTGCAAATAAATGAGATTTACTTCTTTGATTTTCGATAAATCCATCTTTTAAATGTCGTACGGGAGAAACAGTGAAAATTATGTTTGCTTTTGGATTTATACTTTTAATTAAGGTATAAGTATTTTCTAAACTAGCTGCAATTTCTTCTACAGATAATAATTCTTTTAAAAATTGCTTTTGAGGTACTTTGTGGCAGTTTGCAACAATATGATCTGATGAAATAAAACGATACACCCAAGCAGTTCCTAAAGTAATAATAATATGACTTGCACTTAATAATTTAGTTAAAGTGAATTGAGTTGCAGTATTTATATTTTGTAATAAACCTTCCTTTTTAATTTCGCTTAAACTAGAATGTACATCAAAACAATGCCAGCGTTCATTTAGTTTGAAAATATCTGTTTCAGCATAGTTTTTTTCGTTTACTGCATTTGTAATTAATGTTTCTATAGCTTTCGGGTGAAATAAAATTCCAAAAGGATTCTGATTAACTTGAAATTTAAAATAATGAAGTTTATTTCCAATATTTTCTGAAAAACACGAACCTAATAATAGCAATTTAGAGTTGTAATCAATTAAGTTGTGAGGTTGTTTTTTAAGTGGAATTTGTGTTTGTAAGTTCATAAGAAGATTAAATTAAACTAATTTTTTTTCTGAAACTACTATTCCGTCTTCATCACAGTAAATATAATGTCCTGGAGTGAAATTCACATCAGCAAAAGAAACTGTGTTATTAATATCACCTTCTGGTATTTTAATACTTTTTCTTGGAGTTGTGTTTAGGGCTTTTATTCCAATTTCCATGGTAGAAATTTCTCTACTATCTCTAATACAGCCATAAATGAGTACACCATTCCAGTTATTTTTAATAGCTAAAGCTGCTAAATTATCACCCATAAGTGCACATTTCAACGATCCGCCTCCGTCTACAACCAAAACTTTGCCTGTACCATCTGTGTTTAAAGTTTGTTTTACTAATGGATTTTTCTCAAAGCATTTTATCGTAACTATTTCACCATGAAAATTTTTACGACCACCATAATCTTTAAAATCTATTGGAGTAGCTACTTGAAGTATATCAATAAAGTCATCACACAAGTCTGCAGTATAAATATCCATTTGTAGAAGAATTAATTTATTCTTGGCTAATTTAATAGAAATTTTTGCAGATAGTAATTCTTACCTGTGCTTTTACTCTGTTTCTTCTACAAGTTTATCTTTCTTCCAAATACCTTTAGCTAATGTTTTACCTTTTTTATTGTAGTAAATTCCTTTTCCTTGTCTTTCATCATCTTTCCATCCACCGGTATACTTTTTTCCATTGGTCCAAAAATAGGTTCCAGATCCGTTTCTAAGATCATTTTTATAGTCTCCTTCATAATATTCTCCATCTGCCCAGTGAAATATACCTTTTCCTTCTCTGTTGTTATTTTTCCAGTTTCCTTCATATCTACCCCCTGTATCAAAAATAGCTATTCCGTATCCATTTGCTTTCTTATTGTTTATCTCGCCTACATAATGAATTATATGTTTTTTTGAGCTTTTAAATGTCAAATAACCAAAAGAAGTTTTCTTTTTTAATTTTCTTCTAGAAGCATACAATTGTCGTCTTGTTTTTTTTAAGATGGTATATAAAGAATCGTATTTCTCGTCTTTTAATCTTGTATTTGCATTTTGATGTGATGCATTAGCATTAGTAATATTTTGAGTGATTTTACTCTTTTTCTCTATCTGTTTTAAGTTGACAAATTGCTTGGCAATTTTAATACGGAATTTCACATAGTCTTTGTCTTGATTAACAATACTATCTGAAAACTGTTTTTCATATGCCGTTAACGCGGTTTCATATTTACCATCTATCAATAAAGAGTCAATATGAGTTAAATTTTTTTCTTGAACTACTTTTTCTTTAAGCAAAAGATGTTCATTTTCTAGTGAAGTTATTTTTTCTTGAAGATGATTTTGCTTAACATTTCCATTGATAGCTATTGCTATAAGTGTTACAAATAACACTAAAAAAAATATAATTGAAGTTTTTGATACTTTCATAAGGCTAAAAATTAATCGTCCATATGTATTGCAGGAATCTTGTTTTTAATATTTCTAGGATCTAAAGAAAAATACACATGAAATCTAGCGGTCCAACTTTGTTTAAATACGGTTGCATCACTTAGTGTTTGCCCATGAGAATACATTATTCCTGTTGCTAATGTAAGTCTAGGACTTACGATATAACCAGCAGACATATGTAATCTTAAATCTTCCATTACACTTCCTGCAACTGTTTTTCCGCTCTGTAATATGAGTTCTGCTTCTGGAGAAACATAAAAAGTTTTTGGTTTAAATTGACTAGAGTTTATCGGTATTTTTGCTTTAAACATATAACGCCATCTATTCCTAAAAGTATATTCACTATCTTCTAAAAAACTTTTTGTCCAACGATGTTCAATACGAATACGATGATAAAATAGTAATGATGAAAGAGGAGAGGCAAACATATATTGATGCCAAATTCTCCATTCTGGAACTAAATTTCTATCTGTAGATTCTTCATCGGTATTAAAGTTAAGTCGTAATACTCCTCCTAAACTAATATTAAATTTTTTAGAGTAAATATATCCGATGGCATGTCTATTATAGATTTGTGCAAGCTGACCTACAAAAGGAGTTTTTTCAGTTTCTTGAAAGCGAAAATGTGTTTGTGCGACCCAATAAAAACGATTCGATAACCTAATATTACCATAAGTATTAATCCAAGTTTTGGTAATAGGTTCCTTAAATTTTGATGTTTCTTGTGAATTTACTTGCATCAGTAAAAACAAGAAAAAAATTAAACAGAGTTCTCTATAAAAATAGTTTTTCATGTATAAAACAGCTAACTTGAAATTTTAGAAGCAAGAAAATAATTAGGGTTGATGCTTTTGAGGTTTCAAATTTAATAACTGTAACTAAACGCTAATAAAAGGCGTTTAGTATACATTTTTCTATTGTGTAGAATTCCTACAATACTTAACAGTAATAAAAGATTTTTACTTTAGTTTAATATTTTGTTTTTAAGTTTTTTGTGATGTTTGGCCTAAAGCAATTGAAATTTCCGGTACTCTTTTATTAAAGTATGTTTTGATGTTTTGGAAATCTTCTTTTTCTAATTCAAGAAAAGAAATTAATTCCTGTGAGTCTTCTTTGAAAAGAATAATCTGATTCTGAAATACTTTTAAACTAGTTATTTCTGAAACATTAAAAGTTCGTTCCTCTTTACCACTTTTAAAAGTTATTAACCCTTTTTTAATTTGGAAGGATGCTGTTTTTCTAAGAAATATACCACTTACAAATGATACAAAGATCATTGTGAAAACTATCATGTAGTTAATTTGGTAAACATTAACAATGTAAGCATAACCTAAAAGACCAGTTACTAAGAATATAGAAAAACCTAAGCTAGTATCTTTATGAGTATAATCGTTTTCACTAGGTATAAATACTGAATCTGTATCTTTTTTCTTTGGGATGAAAGATTTATAGGTTATAAATATTAATAATAGAATTAAAGCCACTGTTATGTATGGTTTTGGGATTTGGTCATAGTAAAAAGCAATTTCATCTCTATAGAAATGTTCTATTGTTTTAAAACCGATGAAACAAACCCAAAAATTAATATATTTCCAATAATGTGATAATTTCTCTTTCATGACTGTAAAAATAAAAAAATCTAAAGTCATAATGACCTTAGATTTTTTAGTGTTATTCTGAATTTACCTGTGCTGAACTTGTTTCAGTATTTCAGAATCTCATCATAAGAATCTTAAACTAATTCAGATTGGCGTTAATATTTTTTGTTATACGATGTAATCCTTAGCGCGTTCTAATGCTTTAGGAATTCCACCAGGGTTTTTACCTCCAGCCGTAGCAAAGAAATTTTGTCCACCACCACCTCCGTGGATTAATTTTCCTAATTCTCTAACTACTTTACCAGCATCGTAACCTTTTTCGTTAGCTAAATCTTTAGAAATATAACACGTTAACATTGCTTTTTCTTTTGTAGGAGCAGTAGCAAATAAGACAAATAAATTGTCAATCTCACCTCCTAATTCAAATAGTAGATTTTTAATACTAGCAGGATCTAAATCTACTTTTGTTGCTAAGAAGTTTACACCATTAATTTCAGTGATTTGATTTTTTAAATCACCTTTCATGTTCTTAGCTTTATCTTTTAATAACTGTTCTATTTGCTTTTTTAAAGCAGCGTTTTCATCTTGTAAAGAAGTAACTGCTTTAGTTAAATCTTTAGGATTTTTCAACACATCTTTTACAGCATTAAATTTATCTTCAACATCTTCGAAATACTCTCCTACAGCCATGTTTGTAATTGCTTCAATACGACGAATACCAGCAGCTACTGCCCCTTCAGATTTAATTTTGAAATACCAAACATCACCAGTTTGTTGAACGTGTGTTCCTCCACATAATTCCATCGACTGTCCAAACTTAATTGCTCTTACACTATCGCCATATTTTTCTCCAAATAAAGCAATTGCCCCTTCGTCGATTGCTTGTTGCATTGGAATATTACGTTTTTCTTCTAACGGAAGATTTTCGCGAATTCTAGCATTTACAAATGCTTCAATTTCTTTTAATTGATCGCTATCAACTTTAGAAAAATGAGAAAAATCGAAACGTAAATGTTTAGGACTTACTAAAGATCCTTTTTGTTCCACATGTGTTCCTAAAATTGAACGTAAAGCTTGGTGTAATAAATGTGTTGCTGTGTGGTTACTTGCAGAAAGTCTTCTGTATTCTTCATTTACTACAGCTTTAAACGACTCGTTTAAATGGTTAGGTAAATTTTTCGTGTAATGAATAATTACATTATTTTCTTTTTTGGTATTTAAAATATGAATCACGTCACCATGAGCATCTTCTAAGAAACCTTTGTCACCAACTTGTCCTCCTCCTTCAGGATAAAAAGGAGTCATGTTAAATACTAATTGATATTGATCACCATCTTTTTTTGTGGTTACTTTTCTGTAGCGAGTTAATTTTACACCTACACTTAAAGTATCGTAACCAACAAATTCTTCAACTTCATCATCAATTAAAGATACCCAATCGTCTGTTGCAAGTGCAGTAGCTTGTCTACCTCTTTCTTGTTGTTCTTTTAGAGCAACATCATATTCAGATTTGTTATAAGAAAATCCTCTTTCAGATAAAATTAAACCTGTAAGATCTTCTGGGAAACCATAGGTATCTTTTAATTCAAATACTTTACGTCCAGAAATTTCCTTGGAAGCACTATTTTGAATTACAGTATCTAATAAAAGAAGTCCTTGTTCAAGAGTTTTTAAGAACGATTGTTCTTCTTCTTTAATTACATTATGAACTAAAGTGGCTTGCTTTTTTATTTCAGGAAAAGCTTCGCCCATTTGGTGAGCTAAAGTTTCAGATAACTTGTAAATAAAAGCTTCTTTCTGATTTAAAAATGTGAATCCGTAACGAATAGCACGTCTTAAAATTCTACGAATTACATAACCAGCTCCATTATTACTTGGTAATTGTCCGTCTGCAATAGCAAAAGAAACAGCTCTTACGTGATCTGCAATTACACGAACAGCTACGTCTACTTTTTCATCGTTTCCATATTGTACACCAGTAATAGTTTCAATTTCTCTAATTAACGGAGTAAATACATCTGTATCATAATTCGATTGAACGTTTTGTAAAACCATACATAAACGCTCAAATCCCATACCTGTATCAATATGTTTAGCAGGTAGTTCTTCTAAAGATTTATCTGCTTTTCTATTGTACTGCATGAAAACTAAATTCCATATTTCAACAACTTCAGGATGATCTTCATTAACTAAAGATTTTCCGTCCACTTTAGCTTTTTCATCAGCAGAACGAATATCAACGTGAATTTCAGAACAAGGTCCGCAAGGTCCTTGATCTCCCATTTCCCAGAAGTTATCTTTTTTATTTCCCATTAAGATACGATCTTCAGAAATATGCTGTTTCCATAAATCGTAAGCTTCTTGATCCATTTTTGTTCCATCACCTTCATCACCTTCAAACACGGTAACATATAAAATGTCTTTAGGAATTTTGTAAACTTCAGTTAACAATTCCCAAGCCCAAGCGATTGCTTCTTTTTTAAAGTAATCACCAAAACTCCAGTTACCTAACATTTCAAACATGGTGTGATGATAAGTATCATAACCAACTTCTTCTAAATCGTTGTGTTTACCAGAAACACGAAGACATTTTTGAGAGTCTGAAATACGTGGGTTTTTAGGCGTATTATTTCCCAAGAAAAATTCCTTAAATGGGGCCATCCCAGAGTTAGTGAACATAAGGGTTGGGTCATTTTTTAATACCATTGGGGCAGAAGGCACAATTTCGTGTTGTTTAGATTTAAAAAATTCTAAAAACTTGCTTCTAATTTCTTGAGATTTCATAGGTTATTACGTTAAAATAATTCTAATAAAAGAAAGGAAATCGTTGAGTTTTGAAACATTTCATAACTTTGCATGTCTAATCAACTAAAACAAGGTCCTTTCAAAGGACACAAAAGTACTACATTTGGTCATATGGCAAAAGTAAAATATTATTACGATCCAGAAACGCTATCGTACCAGCAAATTGAGTTACGAAAGCGCGATAAGTTCAAGAATAGTATCATTATACTATTGGGGGTTGGACTTACGATGTTTCTTGGATTTATGGTTTTAAGTCAGTTCATTGAATCACCAAAACAAAAAGCACAAAAAAGAGAATTAGAAAATTCTAAGCTTCACATTGAATTATTAGGAAAGCGAATAGAAGAAGTTACTGAAGTTTTAGGTGATTTACAGGAACGAGATAATTACATATATAGAACATATTTTGAGGCAAATCCAATTCCAGACGAACAGCGAAAAGCAGGTTTTGGTGGAGTAAATCGCTACAAGAATTTAGAAGGTTTTGATAACAGTGAAATGATTATTGATGTGACCAAACGTTTAGATGTATTGTCTAAACAAATAGTGGTACAATCGAAATCACTAGATGAAATAGTAGATTTAGCAAAAGCAAAAGAAAAAATGTTGGCTTCTATACCTGCAATTCAGCCTTTAAAAGCTGAAGATTTAACACGAATGGCTTCAGGTTATGGAATGCGAATGCATCCAATTTTAAAAATTCGTAAAATGCATAAGGGAATGGATTTTACAGCACCTAAAGGAACACCAATCTATGCTTCAGGAAATGGAACAGTTTCTAGAGCAAATAGAAGTGCAACTTTTGGAAAAGTAGTTTACATTGAACATGGGTATGGTTATAAAACTGTATATGCTCATATGAGTAAGATTGGAGTTAAGAAAGGGCAAACTGTAAAACGTGGAGATATTATAGGTTACGTAGGAAATACAGGAAGATCTGTATCTGCACATTTACACTATGAAGTTCATCGAAATGGTGTAGCTGTAAATCCAATATACTATTATTACGGAGATTTAACACCAGAACAATTTTTAGCAATGCAAAAGGCTTCTGAAGACGAAGGACAGTCTTTTGACTAATTTTTACCTCAGTATTAAAATATGTTAATTAAAAAAAGAGTACTAGCACTTAGTATATTTAGTTTATTAGGAGGCTTGAATGCACAACAAGCTGATTCAATTCAAGTAAAAGAAAAAGAAATTAACTTTATGGCAGTTGGAGATATGATGTTAGGAACCACTTTTCCTAATGCATCGTATTTACCTCCAAAAGGAACATACCCTTTTAAAGATGTACAAACTGTTTTCGATAAAGCTGATGTGTTGTTTGGAAATTTAGAAGGAACTTTAACTGATACAGGAAAAAATGCAAAACGATGTAAAGATCCATCTAAATGTTATTCTTTTAAAAGCCCAGAATCTTTTGGTAAGCATTTTGAAAAAGCAGGTTTTGATGTTGTAAGCGTTGCAAATAATCACATTGGAGATTTTGGAAGTATAGGAATTAAAAATACCTTAAAAACTCTTGATAATTCTGGAATAGCAAGTGCAGGGGTTTTATCTAAACCGACTACTGTTTTTGAAAAGGACGGAGTTAAATACGGTTTAATCGCTTTTGCTCCGAATAAAGACTGTTTAAAGTTGAACTTTGTAACTAAGGGAACACAAATGGTGAAAAACTTAGCAAAGAAAGTCGATATAGTAATTGTTTCTTTTCACGGAGGAGCTGAAGGAACTAAGCATAAAAATGTACCTAGAAAAACAGAATATTTCTACGGAGAGAATAGAGGTAATGTATATGCATTTGCTCATAAAATGATTGATGCTGGAGCAGGAATTGTATTAGGTCACGGTCCACACGTACCAAGAGCAATAGAAGTTTATAAAGGGAAATTTATCGCTTACAGTATGGGGAATTTTGCAACATACAAACGTTTTAGTATGAGTGGTTCAAAAGCATATTCGCCAATATTTGAATTGAAACTGAAAGAGAATGGAGATTTTATTGAAGGAAAAATCCATTCAGCTATTCAAACTAAAACCAGATACCCTTTTTTAGATACTCAAGAACGTGCATTTAACGAAATAAAAAAGTTGACTTTACAAGATTTTCCAGAAAATAAAATTAAGTTTGGTAAATCTGGAAAAATAGAATTAAAGTAACATGCACGTTGATCTCCCTAAAAAAAGGTATTATAAAATTGGTGAAGTTGCCAAAGCATTTGATGTGAATACATCTTTAATTCGTTTTTGGGAAGGAGAATTTGACATTATCAAACCCAAAAAAAATGCAAAAGGGAATCGACTTTTTACTCCTGAGGATATAGAGAATTTTAAGTTGATTTATAACTTAGTAAAAGAAAGAGGTTTTACTCTTGATGGCGCCAAACAAAAACTCAAACAAAATCCAGAGAAAATAGTACAAAATCAGGAGATCATCAGCAGATTAGAAGCTGTAAAAGCAGAGTTAATAAAAATCAAAAATCAAATTGAATAACAAAAAATCGAAATTATGAAAAAATGGTTAGTTCCTATATTAGTAGTTGTAGCATTAGTGATATACTTTTTTAAATCAGGAGTTAGTTTTAATAACACTGCTGTAGAGTATGAGGAGAATGCAAAAACAAAATGGTCTAATGTAGAGAGTTCATATCAAAGAAGAAATGATTTGATAGGTAATCTTGTGAAAACAGTACAAGGTGCTGCAGATTTTGAAAAAAGTACGTTAACAGATGTAATTAACGCAAGAGCAAAAGCAACTTCTGTAAATATCGATGCTAGTAAATTAACTCCAGAAACTATGGCGCAGTTTCAACAAGCACAATCAGGTTTATCAGGTGCGTTATCTAAGTTGTTAGTTTCTGTAGAGCGTTATCCAGAGTTAAAAGCAAATCGTAACTTTTTAGAATTACAAAGCCAGTTAGAAGGAACAGAAAACAGAATTAAAGTTGCTAGAGATAGATACAACGAATCTGTTAATATTTACAATAAGCACATCAAAAAATTCCCAGGATCTTTATATGCAGGTTTCTTAAATTTTGATGAAATGGTACGTTACAAAGCTGATCCAGGTTCAGAAAAAGCACCAGATGTTAATTTCGATTTTGGAAAATAAATGTCTCAAGTAGAAGATTTTCTTTCTAAAGCAGAAGAACAAGAAATAGTCGAGGCTATTCGACAAGCAGAGTTAAATACTTCTGGTGAAATTCGAGTGCATATTGAAGCAACTACATCACTTTCGCATTACGATCGAGCATTAGAAGTATTTAAAATGCTTAACATGGATCAAACTAAAGCAGAAAATGCGGTGTTAATCTATGTAGCAGTTGTAGATCATAAATTTGTGATTTACGGAGACAAAGGTATAAATGCTGTTGTACCAAATGATTTTTGGGAAACGACTAGAGATATCATACAACATAATTTTAAGAACGGTAATTTTACAGCAGGTTTAGTTCAAGGAGTATTAAAAGCAGGAGAAGAATTAAAGGCTCATTTTCCTTGGGATAAAGATGATGTAGATGAATTACCAAATGAAGTATCTAAAGGTTAAATGAAAAAGAGCTTTTTTACTATAATTTTCTTTCTTGTTGCATTTCAATTCAGTTTTGCTCAGTATAATATTCCTAAGAAACCAAAGTTTCAAACAAGTGTCTACGATTATTACATAAAGAAAAAAGGAGTTAAAGAACAAAAAGGGTTATTAACTTTAAACGAAAAAACTGCTTTAGAAAACAAATTAGTTCGTTATTCAGATACAACTTCTACTCAAATTGTAGTTGCTATTATTAATAGTACTAAAGGAGAAGAAATAGGTTATTTGGCAACGAATTGGGCTCATAAATGGGGAATTGGTCAGAAAGACAAAGACAACGGAGTTTTTGTTCTTTTGGCTAAAGACGATCGTAAAGTTACCATTAGAACTGGTTATGGTACTGAACACTTATTAACTGATTTTGTTTCTAGACAAATTATAGAATATGATATTCTTCCTTATTTTAAAAAGGGACAATATTATTCAGGTTTAAGTTCTGGCGTAACATCCATTTTCAAAGTAATGAATGGAGAATATCAAGGAACTAGAAAAAAGAATTCTTCTTCTAACGCCGGTGTAATCATTATTGTAATTGTTATTTTCTTTTCACTATTTATTTTTATTGGATATAAAGCATATAGAATTGAAACAGGAAGATCAACATCTTCACTAGAAACTATTATTCTAAGTAATGCTGGAAGAGAAGATAGAAGTAGAAGAAGAGGTTCTTCTCGAAGAAGCGGTGGCTTTGGTGGTTTTGGAGGATCTTCAGGTGGCTTCGGTGGTGGTGGATTTGATGGAGGCGGTTTCGGAGGTGGATTTGGAGGCGGAGGCTTCGGTGGAGGTGGAGCTACAGGAGGTTGGTAACTTTACAAACAACTTAACTTTATGTAACGTTTAGGAAAAATAAGGCATGTAATTATGTGAATACTTAATTCCTAAATATCATGTCAACCAATTTAAAACGTAGAAGTTTTCTAAAAAACTCATTATTAGTAACTAGTGGGCTTATTTTAGCACCAAATTTTATTAGTTGTGATTCCGATCCAGATGTAACTACAGATCCTATACCTTCAGATATCACTGAAAAGAATTTTGATCTTGGCGTAGCAAGTTTTGATCCAACAAACTCTCAAGTTATTATTTGGACTCGCTATTCTACTACAAATCCAACTGTAAAATTAATTTGGCAATTAGCTAAAAACAAAGACTTTACAGAGTTAGTTAGACAAGGTGAAGTAGAAACAGATGTTTCCAGAGATTTTACTGTAGCTATTGAAGTAAAAGATTTAGATGAGAACTTAAAGTTATATTATCGTTTTGTAAATGTAAATGATAAAGCAACTTCTCCGGTAGGTGAAACTTTAACTTTTGGAGCAAATACCTCAGAGCTAAAATTAGCTGTAGCTTCTTGTTCGAATCACGCTTATGGGTATTTTAATGTGTATGAAGCGATCAACCAATCTGATGCTGATGTTGTAGTACATTTAGGTGATTACATTTATGAATATGGTGAAGATACTTATGGTTCATTTAGAGATCCAGATCCAATAGGAGAAATTATTACTTTAGATGATTACAGAAAGCGTTATCGTTTATATAGATCAGATGTACAATTAAAAGAATTACATCAAAAGAAACCTTTTATTTGTGTTTGGGATGATCATGAAGTTACCAACGATGCTTATATTGATGGAGCAGAGAATCATCAAGATAATGAAGGAGATTATCAAGAAAGAAAAAGAAGTGCTTTACAAGCTTACAGTGAATATTTACCAAACACCACGAATCTAACAGATAATTCAATTATTTATAGAAAGTTGCAATTAGGAAACTTGGTCGATTTAGTAATGTTAGATACTAGAATAGTAGGTAGAGATAAGCAATTAGAATATGCAAATTATACAACTGCAAGTGGTTTTGATGCTGTAGCTTTTCAACAAGCTTGGTTAGATCCGTCTAGAACTTTGTTAGGAGCACAACAGAAAGCTTGGTTTAAAAGTGAAATTGAAGCTTCAAACAGTGCATGGCAAATTATAGGGCAACAAGTTTTAATGGGGAAAATGTTAATTCCAGCAGAATTAATCACACTTTTTGGTAGTCCACAATTTCAAGTAGCATTGGGTGAATTGGTTCAAATTAAAACAAGGTTATTACAAAATGATACTACTTTAACTGCAGAAGAAATCGCAAGAGTAAAAACTGTTATTCCATATAATTTAGATGCTTGGGATGGTTATTATGCGGAACGAGAAGAAATATTAGAAACGTTTAGAGATAAAAAAGTTGTGGTATTAGCGGGTGATACTCATAATGCTTGGCAATCGAATTTAATAACTGCCACAGGAGATAAAGTTGGTGATGAGTTAGCAACAAGTTCTGTTTCTTCACCAGGTTTTGAATCATTTGTAGGAGCACAAGGAGCTGTTCAATTAGGAAGTGCTTTAGAACTTTTAATCGATGATTTAAATTTTGCGAATTTAGTTGATCGTGGATTTATGAAATTAACTGTTACTTCTGGAGCTGTAAAAACAGATTGGAACTATGTAGATACAGTTACCGAAACTACATATACAACTGCAATAAAAAATACATTAACTATATAGTTTACGTGTAAATAAAATGATAAAAGCTCCTAATTTCAGGAGCTTTTTTTATTTATCTTTAATTTATGAAAAAAAGCTATTACCTAGTTGTATTATTTTTAAGTTTTGGTTGTTCAAACTATGGTCAATTAAAAAAGTTAGCGAGGTTGCCTAAGCTATTAGATGAAGTTTCTGGTATAGAAAAAATACATGGAAAGAATTTATTTTGGATGCATAATGATGGGGGTAATAAAAACGAAATTTATTTAGTCAATTCTTCAGGAAAAATAGAAAGAACTGTTGTCGTAAATGCAAAAAATAACGATTGGGAAGATATTACTTCAGACCAAAAAGGAAACTTGTATTTAGCTGATTTCGGAAACAATGAAAATATAAGAAGAGATTTAACTATTCTGAAGATCAATTTTGAAGCGGTAATGAAAAAGAAGTCCGTTGAGGTTGAAAAAATACAATTTCAATATCCCGAACAAACAAAGTTTCCTCCTAAAAAGAAAAAACGCTTTTTTGATGCAGAAAGTATATTGTATTATAATGACAGCTTGTACATTTTTACAAAAAGTAGAGTTAAAAAAGATTACGGAAAAACAAGTTTGTACAAAATACCAGCAAGTCAAGGAAAATATAATGCAGAATTTATTAGTAGTTTTGAAAACTGTTCTAAAATGAAATGTTGGATTACATCTTCTAGTATTTCCAATAACGGGCAACAAGTAGCTTTATTAACTTCTAATACTGTTTTGTTATTTTATGATTTTGACGGCGACAATTTTCTGAAAGGAAAACTAAAAGAATTAGATCTTGGTTTTGTGTCTCAAAAAGAAGCGATCGATTTTAATGATGATGGCACAAAATTATTTATCACAGATGAAAGATCTCATGGAAAAGGAGGGAAATTATATGAACTTGATCTTTCTAAAAAAACAAATCACTAAAGAGAATTTATGGAATTAAACGTTTTAGGAAAACAATTAGAAAGTTGTTGTGAAAATCCTGCTACAGGTTATTTTAGAGATGGTTTCTGTAGAACTGCCGATCATGATTATGGAACACATGTTGTTTGTGCAGTAGTAACAGAAGAATTTCTTGAATTCACTAAAAAAAGAGGAAATGATTTATCAACTCCAATACCACATTGGAAATTTCCAGGATTAAAACCAGGGTCAAAATGGTGTTTATGCATTTCAAGATGGTTGGAAGCAGAAAAATATGGTAAAGCTCCTCATATTATTTTGGAAGCAACACATCGAAAAGCATTACAATACACAACTCTAGAAAAGTTAAAAGCTTATGAGTTTAAAGTCGAGTAATTTTTCCAGTTTTATACTATAAAAAAGAAATTCCTAATAACAACCATCCTGCAGCTAAACAAAGTCCGCCTAACGGTGTAATTGGACCTAAAAACTTCATCTTTTTTCCAAAAGCTCCAGACAATACTAAGCCATAAATACTAAAAGAAAATAGAAATACACCAATACTAAATAATAGAACTGTGTTGCTGTATTTTTCGTTAAACTGTAATCCTAATGCTAATAAAGCAATAGCATGATACATTTGATATTTAACACCAGTTTCAAAACTGTCTAATTGATCAGATGATAATTTTTTTTTCAATAAATGTGCACCAAAGGCTCCAAAAATAATTGCTAAGAATCCAAAGATTGATGCGATAAATATGGTAATTTCTTGAGTCATTTTTTAAAAGTTAAATCCTAAACTAAATGTAAAACGACTTCCATCGTCTCCATTGAATAGCGCTAAATTTGCAGTAAACATATCTAAACCACTAAGCCAAAAAGATCCACCATAACTTGAATTCCATGTGTTAGAAGTGGGAGCAAAAGGACTCCACACTTTACCATAATCAAACGCACCAGTTACTCCAACACGCATTGGTATAAACGTTTTAAAGCTTCCTAAACGTAAACGTAAATCATTTGAATGATAAAAACTCTCTGTACCTGTAAAACGCTGATTATTATATCCTCTTAAGCTTCTATTTCCTCCTAGGCTAGATGCATGGTAAATTTCAAATCGATTCTTAAAGTTAATATGACTTCCAACTTCTGTAGCGTACACTAAACTTCTGTTAGGAACTAAATTTTGATAAATAGCTAAAGAAGTTTTTAAATATCCGAAATGACGATCTGTATTATCAGCATTCATTTTAGCTCCCATCGTTACATCGAAATTCATTCCTTTTGTTGGAAAGCTATTATTATCTGTTCTGTTGTGATTAAAACTAACTTCTCCACCTACAAAGTAGTTTCTATCAAAAATATTTGTAACTCCATTTGTGAAGTTTGTAATGTTTCTTCCTGGAGTATTGTCAACTTTAATCGCTTCAAAAGTTCCGGTTAATTTTACTGTACTTCCCCAGTTAAAACGTCTTATTAAAGAAGGAAAAACTAATAATTCTTCACGTTTTACTCTATAAAAGTCTAAATCATTATTTTGATCAAATTCAGATTCATTTCCAAACCCAAAGAAGTTAAAAGAGTAATTACTACTTGTGGCTCTAGCCTTTACTTCTAAACTCCAATTGCCAATAAACTCAGTAAACTCACCAGTATAATTAATATCAAAACCACTTGTGCTAGAATAATAGTTTGCTGTTAAATTATGCTGATTGTCAAAAGGTCTTTTCTTAAAACCGTAGCGCGTATGAGTAACATTTACACCAAAGAAGAAACCATCATCTGGGTTAGCTCCTAAACTTGGAAAAACAAGTGTTGTATTATTTTCAATATCTCTATGATTGTAAGTGTTTTTAAAATAATTGTCTTCTCTTAAATCATCAGCTTCTTGTCCGTTTACAGTGTTTTTCTTTGAAATATAATCGTAAACCTTTGTCATTTTACTATTTCCTTCGACTGAAGAATTGTCTTCGTAAAGATCGTTGTTGTGTCCTCCAATTAAACGTAATAAGATTCCTTCTTTAACATGACCAGAAATAAAAAATTGATCTTTTCCATTTAAACCATAAAGTTGAATTTCCTTAGTTTCACTGGTTTTGAAAATTCTGCTAAAAAATTTATTTTGTTTTCTTAAGATTTCAATGCTAGTCTCATCGTCGTTCAAACGTTTAATAATAAAGATGTCGTCTTTGTCTGTACCAACTATTTGAACTTTCTTAGCTTGTTTAGCATAATATTTTCTAGCAAAAGATTCTAATTTATCTCTTCTAGATTTAATTTTAGCAATCAACTCTTTTCCGTCTATATCGTAAATGCTTTTAGGGAATTGTTGAATTGATTTTTCAATAACCTCATCAGTAAGATTTTCTTGAATGTATTTTACTTCCTTCAACCAGTCGTCAAGAGTTAATTGATTTAAGAATTCAGCATCAAAGAAACGAGGATAATTATTATACCATTTCATGTCTCTAATGTCATAATCCATAGTTTGCATGTTTTTGATTAATGGCGTATTTAACTTTAATACTGGAATCAAAACTCCATCAAACTTAGAAAATGGCTGATCTCTATCTCTTGGAATAGGTCTGTAATATTTTTTTCCATCTTTAGTTTCAAATCGAGCAAAACGCCATTGATCTTCATGACGATCCCAGTCTCCGATGACCATATCAAATAATCGAGAACGTACCGTAAAACTTTGATCAACTGTATGTTTTCCGTTTTTCCTGATTTTTTCTAGCATATCGTATGTACTGATGATTTTTTCAGAGTTTCCAAAAGAATCAACATCTTCACGATTCCCAGCTGGCCTTTCTTCTAACAGATATAAACCACCGCCAAAAATATCGTTATACATACCTAAAGCAGGTTGTTTGGGCATGTAATATAATTTCGGATTTGTATGATAAATTCCTGCAGCTTCAGCCATATCTGGAATTACAAAAGCAGCATACGGATGTGACATGGTAAAAATATCTTGAACTACATCAACTAAGAAAGTACCTTTTAAAACGCCACCCATAATTCTACTTCCGTCTTTATACATAGAACGGAGTACGTATTGTTTTCCTTCAGGATTTTGTAGTCTCAAAGAGTTGGTTTGATTTCCACCACCACGACGTATTGGTTTTAAACCTCCAAAAACGTTATCCAATTCTAAAACAGGAACACTAATTTCTTTACCATATTTTTCACGGTTTAAATCTCCCCACATGAATTTGTGAAAACCAGAAACATTTACTGCGTTTTTGGTATATAATGAAGTTGTAACTTCTTTTTTATGTTGTTCAAATTCAGAAAAGTCAAAATTTGTTTTCCTCTTAATTGGATCGATAATTTGTTCGCTGAATAAAAGTTTATTTTTGTCTTTTTCATTAGCGGCATAATATTCCACTATGGCAGAACCATCCTCATAAAAGTTTAATCTAGCATAACCATAATTTCCATAAGTAAATTTAGCTCCGTATCCAGCTAGAGCAGGAGACTGTTTAGAACCAGAACCACTAACAATTTGTTTAAATCCGTTATTTTCTATGTATTGTAAATTATGTTCATGTCCGCTTACAAAAACAATATTGTTTTTAAAATCATTAGCGATAGTTTCTATTTGACGAACAAGATCACTGTATTGTTTATGGAAATTATCTGTTTGAATTCCCGCATGTGAGCGTAACATATTTTTGAAGGTTCCTAAAATAGGAGCGGGACTCATGTGATCTTTAAAAGAAAAACTTCCTCCGTGTGGTCCATTAGAATACATCGGATGATGCATCGCAACAACAACATTTTTATATCTATTCTTTTTAAATAAGCTCCAAAGTTCTTCAATAAAACGTTCTCTAGTTTTAATATCACAGTTGTCGTTTATTTTTGGTTCTTTATCCCAGTTTGTAATAAACCATTTACTGTCAATTGTGATTAATGTAAGATTATCGTTGATGTTTACTTTATCTAAACCACAACCATTTTCTGGTAAAAAAGTATTTTTTCCTAGAGCTTTTTCTACAAGTTTTTCCTGTCTTTTTAATCCGTCTACACTATTATACCAATCATGATTACCAGGAATAAAAATTGTCTTTCCTTTATTTTTCTTTGCAGCTTCGGTTTGAACCTCTAAACGATACTTTGAAAGTTTATAATCTTTGTGATCTTTAGGGTAAATTCCAACAGGATATACATTATCCCCTAAAAATATAGCTGTACTATTTTCATCAGCATTAATTAGTTCTTTTTCAAAATATGTTAATGAAGGAAGTTTTCCGCCATAATTTTTCACGTTACCGGCATCTCCAATTAAATAGAAAGAATATGTAGGTTTTTTCTCGGTGATTTTTTTAGGTACGTAGTTTTTAACATCGTACTTTGCTTTATAGCTGGCACAACCATATATGCACATAAAAATTATGGCTAAAACAAAGAATTTCTTCATAGTAGTAGAGTTATTCCTAACAAAAGTACAAATTAGTTTACAGATGCTTGAAGTAAAACAATATGTGTGTTTTTCATCTTAAAATAAAAGCTAATTTTTTGCAAATAAAAAGTGGTTTGCGTCAATAAATCAACTTTTACTCGGTATTCAGGATATTCTTAGTTTAATTTTCTGAAGTCTTAAAAAAAGCCTCTTAAATGAATTATAAGAGACTTGAGAGTATTTTTTTAAATTAAGAACTACATGATAGCATAGAGCAACCTATTTTATGTCGTGCCCAATCTGGTCGCTTAGTAAACCATTTTTCATATTCAGGTTGATCATCGTAAGGTTTCTTTAGCATTTGGTATAATTCGTCAATTAATTCATAATTTCCTTTATCAGCATCATCAATTGCTAATTGTGCAATGTAATTTCTTAGCACATATTTTGGATTAATAGAATTCATTTTAACTTTTCTTTCATCATCTTCAATAGTTTCATTTTGTAATACTTCAATGTAATTATTCATCCAATCTTTCCACTGCAATAAAACTTCTCCTTGTAAAGCTTCTTCGTTATAATATGCGTACGTTATTTTTTCTATAGCCTTAGCAGTTGTATCACTTTTTGAAATTGAAGCTAAATTCCTAAAGAAGATAGTATAATCCGTTTCTATAAGTTGTAAAGCCTTTTCTAAAGATGAAATAAGTTCAACATAATCTCCATTGATAGAAAGACCAAGTTTTTGCATCATCATTTTAGAATACTGCTCAATATATAATCCTTCAAAAGTATCTAGAACTTCTTGAAGTGGTTCTACTTCATTAATCAAAGGATATAACGCATTTGCCAATTTGAATAAATTCCACATACAAATGTAGGGTTGATTGCCAAATTTATAACGTCGATGTTGTGCATCAGTAGTATTAGGAGTCCACTCATAATCAAAATCTTCTAACCAGCCATATGGACCATAATCAATAGTTAATCCTAAGATAGACATGTTATCAGTATTCATTACACCATGAACAAATCCAACACGTTGCCAGTGGACTACCATTTCAATAGTTCGATCTCTAACAGCAGTTAGAAAATCTAGATATTTTTGTTTTCCTTCTGAAGTAATTTCAGGATAGAAATGTTTAATAGTATAATCTGTAAGCAATTGCAGTGTTTCATGATTCTGACGAGCAGCTAAAATTTCAAAATTTCCAAAACGAATAAAACTAGGCGCAACTCTACACACTACAGCTCCTTTTTCGTAATCTGGATTTCCATTATACATCACATCACGTAACACTTGATCTCCAGTTAAACTCAACGATAAAGATCGTGTAGTTGGTACACCTAAATGATGCATAGCTTCGCTACACAAATGTTCACGAATAGAAGAACGAAGTACAGCCAGTCCGTCTGCCGTTCTAGAATATGGAGTTTCACCAGCACCTTTTAATTGTAATGCCCAATGTTCATTATTATAATCAATTTCAAAAAGGTTAATCGCTCTACCGTCACCTAATTGTCCAGCCCAATTCCCGAATTGATGTCCGCCATAGCACATGGCATACGAATGTGTGTTTTCTAAAACTTTATTTCCAGTAAAAATCGACAAAAACTCATCCGATGTTGTGTCTTCTTTAGTCAAACCTAAATGTTCGAGTAAAGTTTCCGATACATGTAAAAGTTCTGGTTTTGCTGTTTTTTTAGGTGTAACATAAGAAAAGCAAGCATCAACAACTTGCCTTCTTGTGTTTTCTAAAGTTTTATCTGCTGGAAGCGAATTGCTAAATGTATTGTTAATATTAAAAATCATAGATTTTTATTGAAATAATACATAAAGATACTTCTTTAATCTATTAAACTAGATTCAAAATACGCTTTGTTTTCTAAAGTTTTATGAACTGGACATTTTGCAGCGATTTCTAATAAACGAGCTCTTTGTTTTTCGTCTAAATCACCAACCAGTTTTATTTTTTTTGTAAAATGGTCGTGTCTGTTGATTCCTTCTGAAGTTATTCCTAATTCTTCACTAGATTTTTTTACACGAGTAACATATACAAATACTTCTTGTAAATCCCACTGTTTTCTATTGGCATACATTTTAAGTGTCATTGTAGTACACGCAATTAAAGCAGCATTAAGATAATCGAAAGGAGAAGGACCAAAATCGTCTCCACCAACACTAGCAGGTTCATCAGCAATTAAACTATGGTTGCTAGTTTGAATTTTTGTGGTGAAATTATCTTCAATTAAATTCAAATGTCCAACAGCTTGTTCTTGAGCTGAGTCTAAGTTTACTTTTGATTTTTTAGGAAAATAACGTTGTACCCAAGCCCCAATAACATTACCCGCATATTTACTATCTTCTGGATTGGTTAATAAATGATCTGCATTATCTAACGTTACAAAACTTTTTGGATGATGTGCATTATGGTATATTTTCTCAGCATTTTTAATACCCACAACAGTATCTATTGGTGAATGAAGAATCAAAATTGGTTTTCTTAATTCTTTTACAATACTTGGTAAATCTGTTTTCGTAAAATTATCAACAAACTCTTTATTAATTTTAAAAGGTCTTCCTCCAATATTCACATTTACTTCTCCCTTTTGCTCTACTTCGTGAATTCCGTGAGAGAATAAATGCGTTACATGTTCTACATCTGCTGGCGCACCAATTGTTGCTATAGCTTTTACAGAAGTTAATTCTGCTGCTGCAGTAAGCACAGCTGCACCACCTAGAGAATGCCCAACTAATAAAGAAGGAGCTTCAAAATTAGTGTTCATATATTCACTTACCGCAATAAGATCGGCAACATTTGCAGAAAAATGACTTTCATGAAATTCACCTTCACTTTTACCTAAACCTGTAAAATCGAAACGAACAACTCCAAAACCATAATTCGTAAGTGTTCTGCTGATATTTTTTACAGCACTTAAAGAACTAGTACATGTAAAACAATGTGCGAAAATGGCAAAGAAATCAGGTTTTTGATTTGCTGGTAATTCTAAAAAAGCATTTAAAATTTGTCCTTTACTGTTAGGTATTTTCAGTTTAGATCTTTTCATGAAGTAATATTTTATTTACAGGTTTTATGTCGAGTTGAATAATGATTACTTACTAAAAAGAAAACTAGCATTTATTTCAATTTATCACCATATAATTTTCTAAGCTTAGAAAGCTTAGGAGTAATCACAAAATTGCAATAGCCTTGTTCTTTGTTGTTTTCATAGTAGTTTTGATGATAATCTTCTGCTGGATAGAAAATTGGCATTTCACTTACTTCAGTAACTATTGGATTATCAAAGTAAGGTTGTACTTGTTTTACAACTTCTTCGGTAATGCTTTTTTCTTCTTCATTCTGATAGTAAATAACAGAACGGTATTGAGTACCAACATCTGCTCCTTGACGATTTAGCGTTGTAGGATCATGAGTAGTCATAAAAATGATTAAAATTTCCTGAAAAGAAATTACATCAGGTTGATAAGTAATCTGAATCACTTCTGCATGTCCTGTTAAGCCAGAGCAAATTTCTCTGTATGTTGGATGTCCAGGAGCGTTTCCACCTGCATAACCAGAAACTACTTTTTCAACACCTTTTACTTGATTAAAAATGGCTTCAGTACACCAAAAACATCCACCGCCAACTGTAGCTATTTTAGTTTTCATCGTCTAATTGAATTGATAAAGAATTTACACAATAACGTAAACCACTAGGTTCTGGTCCGTCTGGGAAAACATGACCTAAATGAGAATCACAAGTATTACAAACAATCTCAACACGAATCATTCCATGTGAAGAATCTTTGTGATATTTAATAGCGTTCTCTTTTATTGGCTGAGTAAAACTTGGCCAACCAGAACTAGAATCAAATTTTATTGAAGAATCAAATAAAGGAGTGCCGCAACAAGCACAACTATATTTTCCTTCAGTAAATGAAGTACAATGTTCTCCACTAAAAGGTCTTTCAGTTCCTTTTAATCGAGTAATCATAAATTGTTCAGGAGAAAGGATTTCTTTCCATTCTTCATCTGTTTTCTCAACTCTTTTATCTGGAGTTGGGTTACCATCAACGGTAAAGTGTATAATATTTTTCCAAGTAAGCATAAGTATAAGTCGAAATAATACAAGAAACCTTGCGTTATAAAAATTGCTAAAGTTTAGTTACTTTTACTAAACTAAATTACGGATTTATGAGCACTCTTCTAGAAAAAGCAGAAAGTTTTGTGATGAATATTTTAAATGAAAAACTAGACAAGAAACTAGTTTATCATAGTTTATCGCATACACTTCGTGTAGTTGAAAAATCGTCAGAGTTAGCAGAAGAAGCAAAATTATCAGAAAATGATAAAGAGTGTTTGGTTTTAGCAGCTTGGTTTCATGATACAGGATTTACGGTTGATCCTAACAATCATGAAGCAGAAAGTGTAGTTATAGCATCTGATTTTTTATCGAAAGAAGGCGTAGAAGGGAATATGATAAATACTATCGGGAAAACTATTCTGGCAACAAAAATGGATGTTGAGCCTGTTTCAGAATTAGAAAAACTAATAAAAGATGCAGATTGTTCTCATTTAGGAAGTAAAAAGTATAATGAGTTTTCTCAATTACTTCACAAAGAAGTGGAATTGTTGACTAATTCAAAGATTAAAGAGACAGATTGGATAAAGAAGAATATTAATTTTTTGACTAGCGGACATCGTTTTTATACAGATATCGCAGTAAAAAAATGGGAGAAGCAAAAGTCCAAGAATTTAGCTCAACTTTTAAAAACTGAAAAGAAAATTAAGAGAGAACAAAAGAAGTTATCTCAGAAGAAAGCAGAACTTCAGTTTAAAAAAAATAAGGTAGAATTACCAGAAAGAGGAATTGAAACCATGTTTCGTGTTGCTTTAAGAAATCATATTACTTTAAGTGATATTGCTGATACGAAAGCCAATATTTTACTGTCGGTAAATGCGATTATTATTTCTATGGCGTTATCTACATTAATTCCGAAGTTAGATAATCCTTCTAATGGATATTTAATTATACCAACAATTATTTTTGTTGTTTTTACAGTGATATCTATTATACTTTCAATTTTAGCAACAAGACCAAATGTTACCCAAGGAAAATTTAGTAAAGAAGATATTGCAAATAAAAAAGTGAATTTGATTTTCTTTGGAAATTTTCATAAAATGAGTTTACAAGAGTTTGAATGGGGAATGAGTGAAATGATGAAAGATCGTGATTATTTATATGGTTCTTTAACTAAAGATTTGTATTTCTTAGGTTTAGTATTGAATAGAAAATATAATTTACTACGAACTACGTATACAGTATTTATGATTGGAATTATTGTAAGCGTTATTACATTTGCGTTAGCTTTTTATAATCAAACTACAGGAACTGTTCCTGTAGCATAATTCTAACTTTTCACCATAAAAGTTTTTTAAAAATATCGCTTTAAAGTGTAGGGTAGATTTCAATTGAATTGTATTACATGAGTAATAATTTAAAATAATTTTCATGAAATTCATTAAAAACCTATTCGTAATTAATTTAGCATTAATTTTATTTGTTTCTTGTAACGATGACGATTCTAACGTTTTAAATCCAGATAATGGTTCTGCTTCTTGCCAGGCTGTAGATTTTACTATTTCAGAAAATGTAGGCCTAGATTTAAAATTTGAAGCTGAAAAAAAGGATGACTACACCTATACTTTTCAGGTAAATCAAAAAGATGCAACTGGAAAATTGAGTGAAGCTAAAGACACTAGCCAAGGAGAGAATTCATTTGTTTGGGGAATTGGAGAAGGAGAATATACGGTTTGTTTAACTGTGGCAATTGCAAATAACAATTGTACTCCAGAAAAAACGTGTAAAACATTAGTTGTAACAGCAAAAAATGTAACGGACTTTAATAAGCCTGAAACTGAAAAAACTGTTGTATTTAAAGACAACGATGGAAACTATAAATTAAGGTTTTTAGATAAAGACGGAAAAGAAGTAAACTAGTTCATAAAATTCTAAATTTAAATAAGCTCTTCAATTTGAAGAGCTTATTTTGTCTTATAAATAAAAATTATAACTTTTTAATTAGTTCATCCACAGTTAGTAAAGGTTTTTCTGGTTCTTCTTCATTATACATAACTTCTACTCGAATTGCTTTCAATCCAGAAACTCCTTGTAAATCTTCTAATTCTAAAATTTCTACTTTTCCTAATTGATTTTTAGATTGTAAGTATTTAATATATTTTAAATATTCCTCAGCATCTTTATCTTGAGAATAAACGATAGCGATCTTTCCTGGTGTTGTTAAACGTTCTGTAGTTCCTTTTATATGAGCTTTATCAATTCTCTTTTTTATAATTTCATAACGAATATTGTAAGCGCCATCTACATCAAATTGTTTTTCATCCATTCTAAATTCAATAGCAAGCGGATTGCTATGAACTAAAATTAAAGAAGCAACGCGTAAATCATGATCTAAATCTTTTCTCAAATTATAGGCAACATTTTCCATTTCGTAAGTGGTTTGTAGTTGCCACAATCTTAGATTGTATAAGTATAAAGAATCGTATTTTTTTTCTTTAGTAATGGATTGTCCGATATACATATTATATTCTACACCATCTGTTTTGTAACGTTCAAAATAATGTGGAAATATTTTTTGGGCTTCATCTTGCTTTTTATCAATGAATTTAGCCAGTTTATCGTTTAATTTAGTAACGCTATTTTCGTAATCTTTCCTTTTTTCATAAACGACCTGTAGATTCTCATCTAATTGATTGATATAATCATCAACAAGTTGAGTTAACTCATCATTAATTTCTTTGATATGATTAAAAACAGGATAAATTTCACGTTTCAAGAAGTCTAAAATTGCAACTTCATCACCAGCCTTCATTCCATCTTCGACTTCTATTAAGTAGGCTTTTACTCTATACATTAGTTCATCATATATAGGTAAAGTTTCAGTGAAGCAAGCTTCATTTAAAACATGTATAGCAGATTTTAGCTGTTTTGTTAAATCTTGTTTTATGGCTAAGTTTCGAGCTATTGAAGAACCTTTAATATCAGATTGTCCGTATAGAGGATATACTTCTTGAAATGTTATTTTTTCAATTTTAGCATCTTCTTCTTGATCTAAGAGAGCGTTCTGATAGTTTTCAGCAGCTTCATAAAAACGCCATTTTACTGAAGGATGAATAGAAGTATAATACTCTTGAATAGTAGCTTCTAAAATATTTAAATATTCTTCTGAATTTCGCTCAGCAGCAGCCTTAAACATTGGGACAATATCTTTTAGTTTTTGCTTGTTCACAGAGTTTAATTCATAAGTCCTAGGCGAAGCCATTTCAAGTAATAATAAATCTTGATTGTTAGCTGTTTTAATAGGGATAAGAATGATACTTTTTATCCCTTTTTTTTCTAAGTTTTCTGAAAATTTATTACCACCGGATGATTTCTTGTATTTGTCAGTATCAGAAATCACAATACTTTCGTTTTTTATAAATATTTTATCAATAACATAATCACAAAAGTATTTTTTGCAGGTAATATTTGTTTCTTGAGTCAATAAAACACTTTCAGATCTTTTCACTTTAACTGAACCTTCGTTTATTTTACTGATGTCGAAAAAAGAATACCCAACTTTTAAATCTCCAATTCCAAAGAAATTTCTTAGGTTATCTCTTATTTTTTCAGTTATCGTATTATCATCTGGACCTATTAAATTATTTTGAATTGAATTTATAGTTTCGTCAGCTGTAACATCAAAAAGATTCATGATACCAAAGCCTTTGAAAATATAGGAGTTTGGTGGGAATTTTTCTTTCCAAATATCAATATTACCAAAATTATCAAGTAATAATTTGATATCTTCTTCTGTAATCTTTGGAGCATTTTCTGTAGCAGTAATTTCCATGAAATCACCATTAAAAGCTACGCGATAATGTTTAATAAGATCTATTGTTTTATCTGGAATATCAAAATAAAAAGGGCGTTTTAAATCTACATGATAATTGTAAATTGAAGATAAAATGAGTGTACATGCATAAATATACATGGCATCTTGTTCAAAATTTCTCACTTTAAATTCATAATCTTCTCCAGCATTATTCAGAATATTTTCGAAGCGTTCTGTAAATTTAAAACAAGTAAAAGAGAATGGAATTGTTGCTGCTTTAATTTCATTAGTTGTTAAAATTTCAGGAAACAACGGATCGAGAACTAAGTTTATAATCTCTTCATATTTTTGAAGTAAAGTAAAATCTGAAAATCCATTAATAAGTTCAGGAACTTTATCAATTTCTTCTACCATATTCACGGCAGCAGCATGAAAAGGATGTGTTTTGTATTGAGCATCAGTGTATTTCTCAAAAAGATCATACACCTTTTTAAAACTAATATTTATATGTAACGGTAGTTCTAAATCAACATTATCATGGAAACTTCTAATAGTCATCTTCACCTCTTTTTGTAATTGCAAAATTACGAAATGTATTTTTTAGTCGTGTTGATCTATGACAACTTGCAGATTTTGAATAAAAAAAGCCATCTTTAAAAGATGGCTTTTGTATGTTTTTTAATCGAAATCATAATTTCTGACTTCTCCTTTTTTACCAAGACTGTTGAATTTCCAACTGAATCCGAGCATGAAATATTGTTGAAGTACAGTACTTTCAGAATCTTCAATATAGTTTCCAACGACACTTCTCTGTGCATTGGTGTTCTGATTTAGTACATCATAAGCTTTTAATGTAATTGTACCTTTATCTTTTAATATCGAATAAGCTAATGTTGAATTCCAAAACCAAGCTGATCTATTAAAGCCAATGACATTTGGATTAAATGTGTAACGAATATCATTTCTCCATTCTAACTTTTTAGGAACATTAGTTCTGGTTCTAATACGAAGTGAATGTCTTGTAAAATTCTGGTCAGCAATATTATTTACATTGAAACGTGTATTAGTGAAGGCAACTTCATAGTTTGGTGTAATTACTATTTTTTTCTTCCAATTAAATTCAAAACCAATTCTAGGTGTAATAGAATTTGTTTTTGTAACATTTTCAATTTCATTTAATATGTTAATACTTTTTGAACCATTAAATCTTAATCCAGTTCTTATATTAAATGTAGATGCAGAATCTAATTTTATTCCTCTGTTATAACTACCACCTCCATAATAACTATATATACCATCAGCATTTACATAAGTAGTTGTTCTAACTAAATCATCACCAATTGTTGTTTTATTTACAATCTGATTATTGATGAAGTTTGCGCCACCCCAAAAGAAAAAACCAGTTCTTTTTTGCCAGTTGTATTTATTGAAGTTAGCAAAAATTCTATGATCTTGACTTGGTTTTAAGTTTGGGTTACCCGATACAATATTAGAAGGATTAGAAACATCTGTAAAAGGTTGTAACTGAGTAATTCCAGGAGCATTATTGTCTAGATTATATCCAATGTATACTCTAGCTTTAGAAGGGAAACGGTAACGCATATTAGCATCTATCGTAACATTATTAAAATCTTTATTTAAGCTTAAGTTTGGTCTTAAAATATCTTGATTTTCTAATGTTCTCATGGTTTGACCAATATCGAAATCTAAGTTAAATGATTTGGTATCATATGTAATTCCAACTAAAGGTGTTTTAGTAATATCATTGAATGTAAAGTTTGTACTTAAATCAGTATTGAAATTTGTGAAGTCCTGAGTTGTATTATCAAAGTCAAAAGTACTTTCTACTCTAGTTCTTTCGTCTATTCTGTAACGATAATTTAAGTTAACGAATAGTTTTTTAGCGATAATTGGTTGGCGATAAGATAAACGAGTTCTAAATCCGTTTAAATCACTAGTAATATCTGTTTTTTGATCTCTAATTTCTGTATTAGCATTTGTTCCAAAAGTTTCTATAGTAGAATTGTTAAAATCTTCTCCTTCTGTTTGATCTATTTGATTGGTAATAGACGCTTTAATAAATCCTCCTTTGCTACCAAATCTTTTAGTGATATCAATTGTGTTTTGAAAGTTTTTAGCTTCAGCATTAGAAACAGCACTACTTGTAAATCTGTTGGTAAGCACCCTATTTTCATCTAAACTTTCATCAGATTGTGTAAAGCTAGAGCTTCTATCGTTAAACGTAAATCGAGGTGTAACATTGATTAAGAAGGTAGAGTCAATTTCAATATCTAAATCAGTATCAAAACTATGATTATCATTTTCTGTAGTACTATTAGAATTAGAATTTGTAAAATAACGTAATTCTCTAGTTTGACCAGGATTATTTTGATCTTGTACCTGTACGGTATACTCTCTATTACTTCTATTTAAATTTTCTGAATTACTTCCAGAGTAAAAATAATTCGCGTTAAGATCAACTCCATTTCCATATTCATCAGCGTAGGTAGCTCCTCCAGTTCTAGACGTTATAATACCTTGTCCGCCACCAAAATTTCTTCCTCCAACAGAAAATTGTCCATTTCCAAAGAAACTTACATTGTTTGAATTACCAAACATTTTAGTGATTTCCCCAAAACTAAATCCAGGAGAGTTAATATTATTAGTTCCAGCTAAAACACTAAAACGAGTATTATTATCGAATCGATTTACTATCGTGGCAGCCTCATAACGTTCGTCTGTTCCTCCACCAGCTGCAACTCTACCAAACCAACCTTTGTTGTTTTCTTCCTTAATGGTAAGATTAATAGTCTTATTGTTAGCATCTCCTTTTTCACCAGAAAATGCCTCTGATTTAGATTTTGTATCAGTAATTTGAACTTTTTCTATAATTTCTTTGGTAAGATTTTTAGTTGCAATTGTTGGATCATTTCCAAAGAAAGGTTTTCCGTTAACTAAAATCTTGTTTACTGCTTTTCCATTTACTGTAATTTGACCTTGTTCATCAACTTCTACACCAGGTAATTTCTTCAAGAGATCTTCTACATTAGCATCTTTTTTAGTTTTAAAAGATTTTACATTAAATTCTAAAGTATCTTTTTTAATAGTGATAGGTGCTCTAGATTTAATCACAACTTCATTTAAGAGATTAGATTCTTCTTTTAAAGCTATGGTGCCTAAATCGATATTAGCATCTTTAGTAAGAATAATAGGTTTACTGTATTCATCCATTCCAATAAATGAAATAAACAACTTTACTTTTTTGCTATATACCTTTCCTTCTAACGAGAAAAAACCTTTATCATCAGATATAGTATAAGATAAAACTGTGCTATCTTTTTCTTTTTCTAAGTGAATAGTTGCTGCTTCAATTGGTGTTTTTTCTTTGTCGGATTTAATCGTACCCGAAATTTTAAACTTGTAAGATTGTGCCTGAATTGTGGTAGATAAAATCAGAACAAAAATTAATAATATTTTTTTCATGTGTCCCCTGTTAGTTTTTTTCAGTCGCCAAAAATATTAGACTTGATTTAGTAGAAAAAAAGAAATGTAATGAATTGTGTTTTTTATGTGGTCAGTTGTTTATAATTAAGTAATTAGAATTATTAATTCATAATAGTTTATAAACTCTCTTTTTTCATAACATTATAGTTTTATCAACAAACCCGCGACAAAAGAACAAAAAAAACTAATGTTATAAAGTTAATATAAGTTAACAATGGTTAATGAATGTTAATTTTTGAATTATTGCTTTGAAAAAATAATAAAATTTAAATTTTATGTTAAAAAAAAGGTGTTTTCATGAATAATTAGGGTTTTTTCATCTAATTCTTTGAGATTTTTTTGAATTTATAATAAATGCTTATATATTTGTTCTGTTGATATAAATAAAGTAACATACCCCCCAGCATGAAAGTTCTATACAGTTCTATTCTGGTGTTATTTATTTCTTTTTCCGTTTTTTCACAATCTAAAGAAGATTATAAAAGTACACTAGACCTCGTTAAAAAAGCATTTAACGAAAAAAAATCCACACTCTTACACGCTAAGTTTGACTCGAAACTACAAAAAGAGTTAGAAGCAAAAGCGTTTGCCAAATCAATAGATAGTTTACATGATGAAAAAGGTAACATATCTACTTATGAGTTGATTATGGAAGATGATAAAGAGAAAAATTATCTTGTTGAATTTGAAAATGGTTCGATGTTGATAGTTTTATATCTCTCGCCTAACGGTTCAATTTCAAAATTCCATATTAAAGACTACTAATTACTTATGTATAAATACAACATTATGAGAAAAGGACTACGTAATATAGCTCTTACTTTTATTTTATTGATGACTGTGAATTTTATTTATGGTCAAAATAAATTTGGAGCTCTTACATATAACAAAGCTATTAACATTTCAGGTAAACAAAGAATGTTAACACAAAGAATGGGTAAGATTTACCTTTATCTTTTAACAAATCCTAATGATTTTAAAGCGAAGAAAGATTTAAAAATCACTAAGATAATTTTTGAAAAGCAAAATAATATTTTACAGAAAAATAGTGCTTCAGATTTAACTAAAGAACGTATTAGCGAAGTAAAGGAAACTTGGGAAAAGTACAAGAAGTTTTTAGCCTCAGAGCCTAATAAAGATGATGCAGTAAAAATTGTAAATACGAATTCTACTATTTTAAAATATGCGAATAACGTAGTTAATGCAATTATTTTAGAATCTAAAGGAAAAATTAATTCAAATGATTCTTTTGTAGAAGAAGAAGATTCTGAATTAAAACAGATTATAAATAAAGCAGGTAGGCAACGTATGTTGTCACAGCGTTTAGCATTGTATTATTATGCTAATAAATCAGATTTGAAAACTCCTAAAAGCGAACGAAATTTAAAGAGTGTTTTTACAGAGTTAGATAATGCTTTAAATGACTTATTGATCTCAAGTTTTAATAACGATAGAATTGATGAATCTTTAGGTGAAGTATCAGCTTTATGGGAATCAGTATCTTCTAACAAGGATCGCTTGTTTAAACAAGGATACGAAGACTCTGAGATGTATAAATTAAGTAACCAATTAACCAAAACGTTTAATAAAATTACCAATTTGTATGAAAAGGTAAGAATAGAATAAAAAATTTTAGATCATCAATCTAAAATCAGTTGAATCTTTTTAGGTTCATTAATCATTAGTTTAAAAATCATACCCCCCAATATTATGAGACCAAAAAACTATCTAACATTTTGTTTTGCATTAGTTTTCACGATAACTTTTGCGCAAAATAATGTATGTACTAGCTCAGACCATGAAATTGAAGATTTAAATAGTATCGGAAAATGTGCTATTGAACACTTCAAAAAGTCAAAAAAGAAAGAATACGTGGCCATATCTACACGTAGTAGAGTCGTTAGAAGAAGGAAATCAAATAACATTCTAAAGCTTAAAAAGAATATTAAAGCAATTTCTAAGCAAAAAACTATCGTTGAACGTAATGAAAAGAGACAAAACACACTGTTAGCAAATAATACTAGTAGTGAGCAACTTTTGAAAAGTTATGTTAGGTTTGATCAAGTTACAGACCAACCAGTTTTTATTACTTGTTCTGATAATTCTATATCTGATCAAGAAGAATGTATAAAAGAAACGATATCTAATAATATACTAGAGAATTTAATATACCCGTTTGACGCTGCTTCTGAGGGAATAGAAGGTAGAGTCTGGGTTCGATTTATAGTAGATCAAGAAGGATACGTGAAAAACATCACAACTTCTGGACCAGAAAAAGGTGAATTATTAGAAAAAGAAGCTAAGCGTTTGGTTAATCTTTTACCTAAGTTTATTCCAGGGAAACAAAACGAAAACTATGTTAATGTAGAATATTTTATACCAATTGATTTTGAACTAGAAGATTAAAATCAATTGGTATAAATTGATTTTTAGTATTTACTTCTGACGGAAATAAATACTAATAGGAACACCATTAAAATTATAATGTTCACGCAATTGATTTTCTACAAACCTTCGGTATGGATCTCTTATGTATTGAGGAAGATTTGCAAAAAAAGCAAACTGAGGTGTATGCGTTGGTAATTGCATACAATATTTTATTTTTATAAACTTACCTTTTGTTGCTGGAGGTGGCGTTTGTTGCATGATCTCCAACATGGTTTCATTAAGTTTACTCGTTTGTATTTTACGTTTTCTGTTCTCATGAACTTCTACAGCAGTTTCTATAGCTTTAAAAATTCTTTGCTTTGTTAAAGCTGAGATAAATACGATAGGAACATCTGTAAAAGGCTCTATTGTTTTACGTATTTTATTTTCGAAATCACGCATAGTATTGGTTTCTTTATCAACCAAATCCCATTTGTTGACTAAAATAACAACACCTTTTCTGTTTTTTTCAGCAAGCCAAAATATCTTTTCATCTTGTCCTTCAAAACCACGAGTTGCATCTACCATAACAATAGCAATGTCACAATATTCGATAGCTCTAACAGCTCTCATTACTGAGTAAAACTCTAAATCTTCTTTAACTTTCGATTTTTTACGAATTCCAGCAGTATCAACCAGATTAAATTCAAATCCAAAACGATTGTATTTAGTATCAATAGAATCTCTTGTAGTTCCAGCGATATTAGTAACAATATTTCTGTCTTCACCAATTAACGCATTAATAAAAGAAGATTTACCCGCATTTGGTCTACCTACTACAGCAAAACGAGGTAATTCATCAATCACTTCATCATCTTCTGAAGGCGTTGGAATTTCTTCAGCAATAGCATCTAATAAATCACCAGTTCCACTTCCGTTAACAGAGGAAATAGTGTGATAATCACCTAAACCTAAGTTGTAGAATTCCACAGCATCAGCAGCACGCATAGCGTTATCTACTTTATTAACTGCGATAAACAAAGGTTTGTCTACTTGGCGTAGAATTTTAGCAACAGCATCATCCATAGGAGTGATCCCTTGTTCAACATCTACAACAAACAAAATAATATCAGCTTCATCGATAGCTAACTGAACTTGTTTTCTAATCTCTCCTTCAAAAATATCATCTGATCCTACGATGTATCCACCAGTATCAATTACAGAGAATTCTTTTCCATTCCATTCAGATTTTCCATAATGACGGTCTCTCGTTACACCGCTTACAGAATCTACAATGGCTTCTCTTCTTTTAATTAATCTGTTGAATAATGTAGATTTCCCTACATTAGGTCTTCCTACAATGGCTACAATACTATTCATGCTGCAAAGGTAGCGTTTCTATAAAATAAAACAACTATTGAAGTGCATCAATAGTTGTTTTTTATGAATACGTAAAAGAGTTCTTATTTTACATTCTGATAGATACTTACAGTTCCACTATCTTCATTTGAAACCAATACTAAGTCTTTTCCATTAGGACTGTCTGCTGCAGGAATAACTAATAGACCTTCTGGTGCTTCGTCTCCTTCATGAGATAAGATCGATAAAAATATCGGTGCAGTAGGCGTTGTAATATCATAAACTAATACCTGATCAGTTCTTTCTAAACCAACAAAAAGAATATATCTTTCATTACCAATGTTTAATACTTCTACCGCTTCTGGTTCTGCTCCTTTATCATCACTTCTTTTATCTTCATCGTTAAATCTTGCTGGAGTTAATTCTAAAGTTTTACGAGCAATACTATTACCACTATCGTAAACTAAAGTTCCATTTTCAGACCAAATACTGAACGAACGAGCTCCGTAAGAGTATAATTTATCATAATCGCCATCGCCATCAGTATCACCTAAATCTAATGCAATTTTTAATCTACCTAAATCTTCTTCTTTTTGTAAATCAGCTGCATTAGGAAAAGCAGTTGGATCTAAATCAATTTTTTTGATTCTTTTTTCGTTTACAAAAACATCTTCGTCATCGTCTTCTGTATCTGTTCCTTTATCGTCAATGTATTCTCTAGCATCACCTTCGTTAGCAGAAATAATATATCCAACTCCGTTAATATTTACATAAGTAATCGCATCTGGTTGATACATTCCGTAAACCGGAACACTTCTTAATTCAGTTTTACCATCTTCATTACTAGGATCGATTTCGTTTCCTGCTTGGCTATAATCTTTAAAACCTAAAGGGTAAATTGCTTCAATCGATTTTGAAACTAAATTTACTTTAGCAATACCATTGTTTTCTTGTAAAGAAACCCAAGCCGTTTTAGAATCGTCTGAAATAGCTATGTATTCAGGTTCAACATCTGTAGCTAAATTAGCATTGGGGCCGAATACTCTAAACCCATTAGCTTCTAAAGAGGCTTCTTGTCCATTAAATGCATTAAAGTCTAATGTTGTTACTTGGCTGTTTTCAATCTCAATAATACTTACACTACCTTCAGGATCATTTGTGTATAAAGCATTTGGTTCTCCTTCATTAGCGCAAACTAATAATTTACCATCTTTAGAAAAAGTAACCATGTCTGGTAATGCTCCAACTGTGTAAGTATTCATTAAAGTATTATTTTCTGCATTATATAAAGCAATTTTCCCATTGTTTTGTTTTACTTCATCTTCTAAAGCAATAGCAATTTTACCGTCATAAGCAGAAATACTATTTGGAGCACCACTCATTACAGGGATAGAAGAAACTTGTTGAGGTGCAACTAAATTTTCAATATTATAAACAGAAATTTCTTTTGATTCAGCATTTACAACAAATAACTTTTTTGTTTTTTTATCGTATGCTGAAATTTCAGCAGCTCCTTCACCACCTACACTAATGGAACTTAAATATTGAAAATTCACAGTTGTATCTACTGGAGTAGGAATTGGATCTGTAGTTTTATCATCGTCACAGCTTACTAAATTTAAAGCAAGCACCAACAATAAAGTTTTAAATAAATTTGTCATGGTTGATAATTTTGACAAAACTTATTTTAAAACTTTACTTAAAAGTTACGCAAAGTAAAAGAGTTTGTTAGATTAAACTTAAGAATGTTAAATTATTCTTTATAACCAAACCTTCTTAATTGTTTATCGTTTGAACGCCAGTTTTTATTCACCTTAACATAAAGATCTAAGAAAATCTTTTTATCAAAGAAGTGTTGTAAGCTTTTTCGAGCTTCTGTGCCAACACGTTTAATTGCTGTTCCTCTATGACCAATAATAATTCCTTTCTGAGTTTCTCTTTCTACCATAATAACAGCTCTAATTTTTATGATATTAGGTTCTTCGACAAAACTCTCAGTCTCTACTTCTACGGCATAAGGAATTTCTTTCTTGTAATGTTGTAAGATTTTTTCTCGAATAGTTTCGTTTACGAAAAAACGTTCAGGTTTATCTGTTAATTGATCTTTTGGATAAAAAGGAGGAGAGTCTGGTAATAACTCAATGATTTTATAAAAAACAGTTTCTACATTAAATTTCTCTAAAGCAGAAATTACGTATACAAATGAGTTTGGAACTTTCTTTTTCCAATATTCTATTTTTTCTTCAACTTGTTCCTGACTAGAAGTATCAATTTTATTCAATAATAAAATTACTGGAATTTTACTATTGATAATTTTATTGAAGAAGGCTTCGTTTTTTAATTCCTTTTCACCAACTTCAACCATATAAATTAATACATCGGCATCATCAAAAGCGGCCTTAACGAAATCCATCATGGAATCTTGCAATTCATATGCTGGTTTTATAATTCCAGGAGTATCAGAAAAAACGATCTGATAATCTTCTCCATTTACAATTCCTAAGATACGGTGTCTTGTAGTTTGAGCTTTAGATGTGATAATAGATAACTTTTCACCAACTAAAGCATTCATTAAGGTTGATTTTCCAACATTAGGGTTTCCAATAATGTTTACAAATCCTGCTTTATGTGTCATAGCCGCAAAGGTAAGTGTTTTTTACAGTGTTGATTATAAAATACTCTTATAGTTTTTTGAAAAAAGTTAAAATAAATTTGGTAAAGTGCTTTAAAAGTCTGTATATTTGCCGTCCAATATCGCGGGATAGAGCAGTAGGCAGCTCGTCGGGCTCATAACCCGAAGGTCACAGGTTCGAGTCCTGTTCCCGCTACTAAATTGAAAGCTTCACATTTTGTGAAGCTTTTTTGTTTTTGATAGTTTTAATAATTGATTGTCTTTATTTTTCCGATAGCAAAAAGAGAAATGTATTAACTTCGGTAACTATGAAATTAAAGAAAGAAACTGTTATTTGGTTTTTTGGATTATCTGGTTCTGGCAAAACAACGCTAGCAGATACTCTTAATGAACAGCTTTTAAAAAAAGGTTTTCAAACCAGAAAGTTAGATGGAGATGTGTTGCGTAAAGGATTGAATGTAGACTTAGGTTTTGAAGAAGAAGATCGAAAAGAAAATATTAGAAGGGCAGCTGAGGTTGCCAAGTTATTTTCTAAAACAGGTATAGTTACCATAGCTTCATTTATAACTCCCAAAGAAGAATTAAGAGCTTTAGTTAAAGAAATAATAGGGAAAGAAAATGTAATAGATATTTATGTTGATTGTTCTATTGAAACCTGTATTAAAAGAGATGTAAAAGGATTGTATAAAAAAGCTTTGAATAAAGAAATTCTAAACTTTACTGGTATTGACTCTGTTTTTGAATCTTCAAAAAATCATTGTTTTACAGTTAATACAGAAGAAGAAAGTGTAGTACAAAGTGTAAACTCAATAGTTTCGTTTTTAGAATGTTGAAGATTATTCTAGAAGTAAGGCACAATGCTCGTATGTAGTTAAATTTCGATCGTTTGTAATATTTAATAGCATATCTCCAAAAGCATTTATTTCTAAAACATAAACATTTTTCTTTGGTGTTAAAAGTACGTCTACTCCAGCATAAAATAGTTTCGGATAACAACTCATGGCCTTTTCAGCAATTGATTTTATTTTTTCAATTGTTTCAGAATCTAAATCTAGTTTTTCTAATTGTAATTTTTCGTTGCCTAAATGTAAGTTTGTTATGGTGTGTTTACTTCCGCGAGGAACAATAAATTCAGCTTTACCGTTTATTACCACAACTCTAAAATCAATATTTAAGTTTTCGTGTTTATATTTTGGTAACCATAATTCTACTTGTAAAGAATCAAATGGAATTTTAGACCAAATACTATCAATACTACTTTCAGTATTGTAATGTCTAAGTTTTAAACTATTGAATAATACTCCATCTTTTACAGTAATTGTAGTGTATAAATGTAATTTTTTTTCATTTCTATATCTAAAAGCCATTACACCAGAAGCAGAAGAACCAGCTTTAGGTTTTAAAAATACTTGATGAATCTGTTTTTGTAACATCTTTTCTTTTAAATCGGAATATGAATTACAGTGCAATGATGTTGGAACTGATATTCCTTTATTGTGAAGATGTTTTATGGTTTCTGATTTATTAAATACGGCTAGTATTTCTAATGGATCATTGATAAATGAAATCGAATAATCGTTCTCTAAATTCTTTATTTTTTGAAGTAAAATATTCCAGCCTTTATACCATAAATCAAAGCTTGAAACTTGACCAAAGTTGAAAATAGTATTCTTAATTGTTTCTTTTTCAGATTCATTCTTACAGCCTAAAAGAAGAATTTCTTTATAGGTTTCGGTATCTTCTCCGGCTGATTCTAAGCGTATCTGATAAGAAATATCTTTAGAAAGTAAGAAATCCTTATGTATAATATCTATATAAGAAATGCAAATCAGCTCTTTTTGTAGAGCTGATTTCCAAAACTGTATTCGCCTTGAGTTTTTAGGCGCTATAATGATGTGTTTTTTCAAAAACTTGAATTATTATTCCCCGACTTCAACATAATACCAATCTTCTTCAACAGCTTCTTCGTAGTAATCTGAATACTCAAAGCTTCCTTTAGTACCAAATCGTTTACGAAGTGCTTTTGTTTGTTCTTCACTCATATAGTGAAAATCACAATTGATTTTTTCTAACTGATCTAAAGCTTCATTTCTTAATAAAGATTTACCACCTTCTTCTCTTAATACTCCCATAGAAATATCTAAGGTTTTAATTCTGCTTAAAATTTCATGGTTTTCAAGAACAGCAACAATTTCGTCTTGAATTTCAGCATTCATAAGTCCTAAATGCTGTAAGTTTGGAAAAGGGTTGTCAGCAAGTAGTTTTTTCACCGTTTCTTTTGTTACTGTTGCTCCATAATCTGATGTTCCAAACCAAATTTCTAATTCTTCTAAACTCGTTAGTGAGTTTTTAGATTTAGCGATATCTTCAATAAGTTCATTATCTAATCCACCTGATTCAATAGTTAATGTTTTTAAGTTTGGTAAGTTAAAAGTTCCGAAAGTTAAGTTATTTCCACCACGAACTTTTAAGCTTTCAATATGACTATAAGCTTTAAGGAAATTTTCAAAACTAGATTGTTGTATCCAAGATATTTCATTTTCTTCAGATTCAATATCTCCAATATAGAAGTGTTTTACATTAGAGAAATGATCTTTGTTTTCTACGAAAAAGTTTAAAATGTGACTGCTACTTTTATCATATCCTTCTTCCCACATTCCTATAACAATTTCTTCAACTTTATCGCTGTTTTCTTGTGCTTTAAAGTTGTTTAAAAACTCTAAAATCTCAGGATCATTATCATATTCATAAGAAATAAATTTATAAGCAAGAGTTGGATCTACTTCACTATTTAGTGTGTAGGTTACAACTTTCCTAGAAGGTGAACTTATCGCTTTATATCCTTTTTTTTCTTTTGAAGCTATAAGCTTATTTGCATCTTTTAAAGCTTCTTCCTCAGAATTAAAAGTTTTATCTTTTTGCACACCTTGTGTACCAATTTTCCCATAAGTTACCGAATGGGTGTTACCTTCAACTAGTATTTTCCAAAATTTTTGAGAACTACCGTCTTTATACTCTAAATATTTTTCCATAGATTATGATTTTATAATTCGGGTTAATAATTCGTTTCCGTAGATTTCTTTTAAGTTTAATGTATCAAGATTCATATAACCAATATAACAACCACATGTGTTATTCGGGCAAGTTGTTTTTTGGGTTAAATCTTTTAAATTGTTTGTGTAAATATTGCCTAATTTCTTTTTTACAAAATGACAAGGATATACATCTCCTTCTCCTGTAATTGAAAAGCTAGAATAGCCAGCTTGACATGATTTATGTAATGAATCGTGATATGTATTATTGATGTTAAAGTATGGATCGATCATTCCTAGCCAAGCTTTTTCACTTTCTGAATAATAATCTGTTTCTCGTTTGTAAGCGTTAATCCAAATATATCTTTCTGTAAGTGTCGATTTCAATTTTTCTATAGCTTCATAATGAGCTTTCATTCCTACAACTCCAACACTAAATTGTATATCATTAGCTATTAAATATTGACATTTTTCAATGAATTTTTCAAAACTTACTTCATCAGGATGATATGTTACCCAAAGTCTAAATGTATCGGGGTTTACGTCTTTTATCCAATCAAGTTGGCAAGATAAGTTGGTTTGAATAGAGATTAATTTTACCTGTTCCATATGACTCAAACGAATCATTGCTTTTTGGTAATACGATCGAATTAAACCTTCTCCCCAAGGGGTTAATAAAATTCGTAGATTTTCTTTTCTTTCTTCAGCCCAGTCTACAAACTTATTGAGGCATTTTTTATCGTATGCTAATTCTTCACGAGTATTTTTCTTTTTTGCAAACGGACAATAGTGGCAATCGTAATTACAACTATCTAAACTTCCTCTGTAAAGTATGTTCCAGTTTACTTCCATTCAAAATTTTGCATTAGTTGTTTACTATTTTCTGAATATAAAGCCGGACCAATAACATCTTCATAACACATTCCTTCTTGATTTAAGCTGTAAATTTCAGGATGCGTTTCAGTTAGCCAATTTCTTTCAACCAGTTCATTCAAAAGTTCAAATTCGTTGAATGGATTTACATTAAAAATATCTTTGTAAAGTTTAGTGTTTAAATCTCCTCCATCAGTTAAAGATTTTATTAAAAATCGTCTTTTCTGTTCTTCTGTATTTAAAGCGACACCATAATTTATGCTTTTAAAATCTTTAGTGTCTATATAATCATTAATGATTGTTTTTATTTCTTTACGATTTACAGCGTAATCAGTACTGTAATGTAAGTTTTTAGTATAAGAACGTGCGCCAGCTCCAACACCGATCATATGATCTGTAATTGAAGAATAATTAGCTTCAGGGCGACAATCAAATGCTTCTTTTCTTCGGAAACATCGCATACTTGTCTGAACATAACCATTGTTCAGTAAAAAATCTCGACCAGTAATATAGAGTTGAAATTGATGTTGACTTTGTTTCTGATTTTTGATTCCAAGTCCAGTTAATTTTCTGATGTATAAAGGATACAGGAAAATCTCTGTGGGTTGATATGTAATTGTTTTTTCTAAAGAATATAAAAACGAGGATTGAGTTTGATTATGTGCTCCATAAATCAAATCTAAATTGAACTCTTCGACATTAGATTGAGCAATGTTTTCAACAGCTGATAATGTTGTAGCTATTGTTTGAGGTCTTCCTAATGCTTTCATTTCATCTTGTATCCAAGATTGAATTCCCATACTTAAACGAGCTATTTTATATTCTTTAATGAGCTCTATTTTTTCTGTGTTTATTGTTTTAGGTGAAGCTTCAATAGAACCAAAAAACTGTTGTGGATGTACACCAAAGTCAACAATACTTTTAAATAAAGATTCAAGTTCATCAACAGTTAAAAACGTTGGAGTTCCACCACCAATAGCAAAATTTTTCAGTTGTAAATTAGGAATTACTTCTGAAATCTGCTGCAATTGTAATTGCACAGTTTCTATATATTTTGAAACTCGTTCTTTTGGATTTGAAATTGTAAAAAGATTACAAAAACCACAACGCATTTCACAAAACGGAATATGAACATAGAAAAAAGCAGCGTTTTGTTCTTGCCATACATCTTTTAAGTCAATCGGAGTTAATTCTCGGTAAGTAGACTTATGCGGATACGAATATGTATATCCTTGATATGGTTGTGATATGTCTAAACGATTCGAAACTAACATTTGCTAAGGTATTGTAAATACGGAACTGTCATTACAGTTTCGTGGGCGTTTCTATGTCCCCAATGATCATGTTCGCCATAAGCTGTTCCATGATCACTACACACTATAATCAATTTATTAGTATTTCTTTCTATTAAAGCTTGCTGTAATATTGGTAATTGAGAATCTACATATTGTAAAGCAGCAGCGTGAGTTTCTATATCATCTTTTTCCTTACCGTCTACATAAAAATGAGTAGGTTGATGTGTTGCAGATATATTTATGAACAAACACAAAGGATCTCTGTTTTGTAAATATTTTTCAGCTGTTTTAAATTGAAAATATGTAGAGTTTTTTTCAGTAACTCCAAGTTGATTTGTCCATTCACTGTGCTGAAACATTCCTGGTAAAACATTTCCAATTGCATTTTTTTTATTGAAAAAACCTACACCTCCGATACAAACAGTTTCATATCCTTTATTCGCTAAAGCTTCAATGAAATTTGATTCTTTAAAAACAAATGTATTTTGATTTGTAGATTCACTTCCTTCAAAACTACTAGTAAAAAGTCTAGGAGTAATTTGCTGACCAATTTTTGTTGGTAAAAAACCAGAAAAAAAAGCTAAATGTGCAGGATAAGTAAAACTAGCAGGAGTATATCTTTTTTCCCAACCAGAATTAGGTAACCACTTAGAAAAGTTAGGAAGTTTATTTTTTAGAAACAATTCTTGACTAACATCGTATCGCAATGAATCTAACGTAATGAAGATAATATCGTAATCCGGTATTAAATTATTAAGGTTCATGAGCTGAAGAGCAATTTATTTTCTCGAAGATACGGTATTAAATCTTTTAATGCACAAATTTTATTGTCATGAATCAAAGTGCTGTTGTGAGATAACCATATGCTCTTCCAACCCAATTTTTTAGGAACCAAAAAATCTTGGTTATAATGATCACCAATCATCATGATTTCACTTGAAAGGCAATTTAAGTCATTTTGTATGTGTTTGTAAAAATTCGGGTTTGGCTTTTTACAACCAATATGTTCTGAAATATACACATGATCTACATATGGTAAGATTCCCGTAGCTTTTAATTTATTAGTTTGATTTTGAATTCCTCCGTTGGTTCCAATAACTATTTTACACTGCTCTTTTAAACGTTTCAGAATAATTAAGGTTTCTTGATTTTTAGAAATGTATTGATGCAATTCGTTTGCACATTTTTCAATTAATTCATCAGAAGAAATTGACAACTCATATTTTTGAATTAACCAGTTGTAAAAATGATGCCGAGATGTATATCCCCAATTATCGTAATATAAAATTAAAGATTTATCTACGGTTTTACATTTATACAAGACGTTGTTCTGTAACCATAACCAATACGCTTTATTTCTGTCAATTAATGTGTTATCTAAGTCAAAAATTAAAATCATAGTTAGGCGAGTAGTGTAAGTGCACTAGTAAAATCGTATTTAATCTAGTTATTTTTGAAATAAAGTTAGTTTTTATTTGGATAACACCAAGAAAAAGCTGTATTTTTGCCGTCCAATATCGCGGGATAGAGCAGTAGGCAGCTCGTCGGGCTCATAACCCGAAGGTCACAGGTTCGAGTCCTGTTCCCGCTACTAGCATAGCTCATTGATAAGCAGGTTTTTAAAACCTTTTTCAATGAGCTTTTTTTTTGATATCTTACAAACCGCATACGCTAGCGCATACAAAGACGGTTTGAAGAAAAAATATAACACACCAAAAATATATCATGGAGGAAAGACTTTTGATCTTTCTAAAAGATGGTATGTGTATTATTCTTACGCGCATCCACAACTTAAAAATAAAGATGGTAGTCCAGTAATGGTTCGACAACCTCCTTTGACCATGAGTATCAATAGAGATTATAAAACCAAAGAAGAAAGGTTATATCATCTCGGTGTACTTAGAGAAGTAGTTTTAGAGTTGCTTAAAGATGGTTACTCTCCTTATAAAAATAATTTTCAGCTTACTAGCGAATCTTTACAATACACGGCAAACGATGCTTTGGATTATGCTTTAGATTTAAAAAATAGTACGCTTTCTGATACATCGAAAGCTGATTATAAAAGCAGGTGTAATCAATTCAAAAAGTATTTAGAGCAAAATCATCTTGCTGATCAAAGTATATTAAGTGTAACTAGGCAAGTAGTTAATACATATCTTGAAAGTATCGTAAAGAAAAGCAGTGCTAGAAATAGAAATAACACACGTATTGTTTTGAGTGCTTTATTTGGAGAATTAGTGGATAGCCAAGTTATTCCAAAGAATGTAGTAGAAAGCATTAAGGTTCTTGATACTAAATCCGCCAGTCATAATACCTATCCTTTAGAAGTTTTAGAAGGGCTTTTTACCTATATGAAAGAAAATGATCCTCTACTACTATTGTTTGTGAAATTTGTGTCTTATAATTTTTTACGTCCAATTGAGGTTTGTCGTTTAAAACTTAAAGATATAGTGCTATCACAAAAACTTTTGATGGTCCAAACCAAGAATAAAAAGAAAGGAAGAAAGACGAAAATAATACCCAATATTGTTATAGACGAAATCAAGAGTTTTGACTTTTCTACACAAGAATATTTTTTATTTACACCAACTGGTATTGGCGCATGGGAGGCTAAAGAAACCAGTAGAAGAGATTATTTTACGACAAGATTCCGAAAGGTGAAAAAACGCTATAATGAACACCTAAAAAAAGAAGGTAAATCAATTCAATTAGGTAGTGAATATACAGTGTATTCTTTTAGGCATACTTTTATAACGTTGTTATTTAGGAAATTGAGAAAAGAGTTTAGTTATACTGAAACTTGTGATCAACTAATGTTAATTACAGGGCATTCTACATTAAAAGCACTTAAAGAATATTTAAAAGATATTGATGCTGAACTTCCAGAAGATTATAGCGGGTTGTTGGTGATTTAAAACGGATTTGTACTTTATTTTTTATTGAGATATAAATTGCCTCTTGAAAGAATAAGACTTCTATAGTGGTTCTTTAACCTTTGTTTTTTACTCATAGGAGTGGGTTTATGATAATGAGATAATTTATCCTTCTTCTGCTTAAGAATAATTTCTAGATCATTTACTGATAAACCATCCAATAGAGCATGTAATATTTTATCATTAGTAAGGCTCACTATTTTTCACTATTGTCTTATTGTTACAATGAAAATAGATCGAAAAAAAAACCTGTCAATTAAAAGGTTTCTTTTTGGCTATGATCTGCACCTTGTGTCATTTATTGGCGTGATTTATAAGAACTGTAAAGTAGAGTAGAACGCTAGTATGAAAATTGGTTTAAATTTACTTTTTTAGTAATTGACTGTAATTTCGTGTATTTAAAAACTGACCGAATGCAAAAAAGGCTTCATCTAATTTCTTTAAATCGTTAATATTTTGAGATTCTATAAATGGTAGGTATGTGTTAAAATAGAATTTTTCTTTTGCTTTATCAGTTATTGATGAGTTTGAAATATTAGTCCAATCTTCATTATTTATATACAAGAATGCTCTATGTATATGTTGGTCGTAAATAGGAAATTTTGTTGGTTTTATGGTATGTAATAAAAATATTTTCCAAACTGCTGAAACTTCTTTAAACTCTTTTTGAAAATCTTCTAAATTTAAATTTTCACTTTTTTTAAAGGCATTAATAATGGTAAGTTTAGAAGTTATTTTAGTGTCTAACGATTTTTGCTTTAGCACACTTAATTTCATACCGTTCTTCCATTTGTATAAATTTTGAATATCGGTCTTTGTAAATGTTACCTTTGCTATTGATTTATTGTAAATAGCTTCGTTTGAATACGAATAGAGCTTTGACCAAGAATTTATAAAGTCATTTAGGTCGTTTGCACTACTATTATTTAATATGACTAATTTCAATTTTTATAAAGCATCAATCAATGATTGTATTGTAGTATTTTTACGATTATGAGTAGTATTATTTTCAATGTTTATTGATGGAATACCTAAAGTAGCACAAGTTTCTTCGGCTATTAAATGTATTGATTCTTTTTCAATATTAATATTCTTTGTTTCTCTGCCATTATCATTTATATAAGTGATATTTGCCCTACAAAAATTAGATAGTCTTTTAACACCATTACTCTCCAAAACCATTAATCTATCTTTAATTTTAATTCCTAAAATATAAATAGCACCATCATTCTTTGTAAATGATATTTTAAATGTGGTATTTGGTTTTGCTATTTGGGTATCTCGTTTAATCAGTTCAAGTTTTTTTAGAACTTCTAAAACTTTAACCAATTCAGTCTTATAAATAGGCGATTCAATATCATTATGAGCTAATGAATTTAATATAACATTTTTATAGGTTTTTAAGTCTTTAAAATCTGTATAATTTAGACCTTCCTTTGCACAAAACCATTCCAAATGACCTATTTTATCATTCAAATTTTGAGATTTAGTTTCGTAAACACCGTCATTATTTTTTAATATGGTATACTTCTTTTGGTCTGGATATAAGTTATCTAAAACCTCTTCACAATACGTTCGTAAATATATACCTGCTGCTGGATAATCGTGTTTATCTATAAAGTATTCTGCTTTTTTAAGCTTATTTGGATGAGTATAAATAACAGGACTTTCGATACTTGCTGAAGAATCAACATACATTTCCTTATATAGCCAATTATCTTTTAAACCTGCGTTTCTAATTTTATCTTTCAAATAAAAAAACAAACTCCTATCGTGCGTTAGAAAAAGTAACTGATAATCATTTGTGAATTTATTAACTGGGTCTAATAAAAAATCAATCAGTCTATCTCTGTTATTCATATCTAAACTTATCATCACGTCATCAAAAACAATAAATTTTAGAATATCTCCAGCTTGTGTATTTATACGTCTTCTTAAAATAGTTAAACGAATAGCAATAGCTATCGCTGTAATTTTAGCTTCATTTAAAAATGATTGAGGTCTGTTTATAGTGATTGGTGTACCTAGATAAGAAGTAATAATAAATTCAAGCTTAAATGGTGTAAAATGAAAATTCACATCTGCTTTATGGTATTCCAATTCGTGATAGTGCAGTTGAAAATCAATGTCGTAATCCAACTTTTTAAGCATTAAAGGTGCATTAACATTAATAAAGTCAATCAAATCTTTCATTTGCTCATTGAAGTGAGTAGCAAAAGCATTGAAAGCTTTATTTTCAGGACTACTTTTATATACTTGAATTGTTTTGTTTTTCGCATTTACTGTTGTTCCTGGACCTTTTTTAATTTCCTCGAACATTTCAGATGCGTTAGTGAAAGATTTTGTTACTCCATTTCTAATCAAATCTTTACTTGGAAAATTAATATACGGTAGGATATAACCAATAAATATATCTGCCAAATCCATTTTTTCTCCATTCCAAAAGTCCTGAAATTTGTATAATACTTTATAGCTTATAAAATCTGATGCCTGATTGACTTCTCTTGCAACGGTATCATTTTTAATAGCAGTATCTAACAAAGAAACATTATACTCTAAAGGAGGGTTGTGTTTAGTTATAACTTTGATGAATGAATTATAATGCTCTGGAATAGTTGGTGTTGCAGGAATGCTTGATGCGTGTATATTAACCAAAGACTGCTCGTGTTGAGAATGATGTTTAAAATACTTTTCTATATCTGATACATCTTTTTTTAATGATGCTTCAAAAAGTGTATATAAAGCCCAATATATAGAGCTTTTACCACTACCATTCTCGCCATAAAGTAAAAGATGCTTCCCATCTATTTTAATTGGCTCTTGCTCATTAAAAAATTTGAAATTATGTATTTGTAAAGTATCTATTCTACTCATTAGTTAACCGATTTTATAATAACAGCTAACGTATCTTTACTACGTGTTTCTATTAATAATATTCTTTGACGCACCTCATTTTCTGGCTTTTGATACCACAAATAAAAATCCTTTATAATTTCTGCTTTTTCATTATAATCATTAACATTTCCAATAGGTTTAGGATTCACGAATTGCAATACGTCTAAACCTTTTTCTTTCATATGGTTTTCAAAATACAATTCGTATATCATCATATCTATTACATCTTCTATATGAGAAGCTATCCTTTCATTTTCAGTATGACTTAAAATACTTTTATTCTCTGGATTGTAGAGATAGATAAGATAATCCGTTAATGCTTTAAAAGTATTAATACTTCTAGGCTGAATAATAGGAATATTAACTAAAGGTTCTTTATCTATCTGATAATTACTTCCCTGCATTTTACCTTTGTATCTCAGCCAGAAGGCTATTAACTTTGAGTTGAATAGAGCTGTTAGGTATTTTAAATCAAATCTTTCAGTTTTGATAACCATAAAAGTTCTATTGACAAAAGCATCGAAATCACAATATGTAAACTTTGGAGAATTCGGAGATTTACGAAGCGAAAAAATTTTCTCTCCTAAAAAAATCTTTTCATTTCTAGCTCTATGTAAGCCATAAGGTTTGTTTACTGATGTAAGAACAGGTTTGAATTTATCTAAGTGCCTTTTGATATTTGGGAATCTTTCAATTTTCTTCTCATTTTTGAATTTAGAACTAGTATAGATTATCCAATTAGAGTTAGCTTCATTACCATAATAAATACCCAACTCTTTTGTGGTATAGAATGGTCTTATCAATTCTAATTCAGTATTATTTAGTCCCAGTAAATCTAGCTCTTGATTTGTTAGACAAAAAATACCATCCCCTACATTAGCATCCTTAATTTTGGACAAATGTTTTTTGGATACATAATCTTGCAAAACATCAATTCCCGAAGAGACTTCTTGACTATTAATGAAATTTAAATTATTGTCTAGTATACTTTGTAAGACTGATTCAACTTTTGGATTATTAAAAGTAATTAGTGAATTATAGTAATTACTGTTATTGAAGTTTATAATATATTTTTCATCAATCCCTAAGTTATTTTCAAAATTTAAGAAATTTACTAATTCATTTTCTTTGATCCCATTATCTTTCAATAATGAATATTTCAAAGAATATGGATTTTGGGAAGTTTCTTTTTTCAACAAATAAATCATTGTCTGTATTCCCGCTGATTTAAACACTTTATAATTCCAAAAGTCAGTGAATACTTTTATTTTAGTTTCCTTTAAAATCTTATTCCTGAATATTGACGCACCATCACTTGTAACCCAATTATTTTGAGCTATAAAACATTGTATTCCCTTTCTTTTTAATAAATCCAATCCGACAGACGCAAAACCATACCACAAGTCCATTTTTCCTTGATAATAGTTCGAATTTCTGAATCCATCAAAAGCTGATTTTTTAGTTGCTTCCTTTATGTATGGCGGATTACCAATTACAATATCAAAGCCTCTTAGATTTTCATTTCCATTAATAATTGGATTTAATATTTCAGGAAAATCTAAGCGCCAATCAAAATGATTAAATGGCTTATTATTCGATTTTAGAGTATTTATTTTTTGTAAGGTACGTTTCCAACCTTCAGTTTCTAACCACTTTTCGGTTTCCTTTTTAGTCAGTTTTTTGCCTGCTTGTTTTTGATATCCTTTGGTTTCAATCATTAAAGTTAATTGTTTTGAAAGGATATCTAATTTTAAATCTCTTATTTCCTTTTTTAAGCTTGTTTTTAAATTTACATCAGCAGTAAAAAACTGTTTTTGTTTTTCAGAAATCGTTTTTAGTAACGCTGTTTTTTCATTAATTAATTCTTGAGCAAAAAAACCTGCTTTAGTATCATCGGTACTCCAGTCTATTTCAATAATTTCATCCTCAAACTTACCTACTAAAGAATTACCCACTACGATTTTATAGACTAAATTAGGTAATGGTTTTGGTTCATCCTCATCTACAATAAGACTTAACCAAAAACGTAATTGAGCAATATCTACCGCTCCTTTTTCAATATCAACACCATAGATAGAGTTTTGTATAATATTTTCTTTAACCGTTGCTGGGCTCCAAACTTTAAAGCCTAAATCAAATGCAATACGTTCTTTTAAAGCAAAAATTTCGTGTAATAACCCCATAGGAAACGCACCAGAGCCAATAGCAGGGTCGCAAATTTTAACATCATCTAAACACCTATCTATTTTTTTTAATTGTGTATCTGTTAAGGCTTCCTTATTTTTTTGCTTTACAAACTGTGTAATACCATTTTTAGCATCATCGCCTATATGTGTTACCAAATATTCTATTAAGGATTCTTGTGTCATATACTGCACAATTTCCTTTGGCGTATAAAATGCTCCTTTATCTTTGTTGTCTTCTAATAAGTTTTCAAAAATATGCCCTAACATTTCTGGGTCAACCGCAATAGTGTGTTCTTCTGGGCTATTTTCGTAAATCGTAAAATTAAAGCGATTAAAAAATTCAAATAAATCTGTAAATAATTCATTTGGAAACACTAAATGGTCAAATTTTTTAGATTCTTTTTCAAATAACCCTCCATTTAAATATGGAATTTTAACGATAGATCCGTCAGGCATTTTAAAATCGTCGTGGTCTCTTTTTTTATTTAAGGTATCATAAAATAATTTAGAAAGCCATAGTGGATAAAAATTATCATTTTCTCCTGCTTGTTTATAAAAATTTTGGATAAAATTCTTGTCACCGTTTCCTTCTTTATAATTTGTATTAGTTGCTCCTAACCAACCTTTCTTTTGAATAAAATATAAGAATACAATTTGTCCTAGCAGCTTTTTACAAAAATCTCTTGCATCTTTTTTATCACCATTAAAAACTGAAGCTAAAAAAGGCGATGGATTTTGGACTTCTACTAATTGAAATTTACCCCCTTTCTTTTGAAACTCTTCGCCAGTTAAAAACTTTACAAACTTAGCATAGTGTGTTTCTCTGTACTCATCAAAAAATTCTTTAGACATTGCCTCAACTGCAAAGGCATCTTGTATATCTTTTACCTTTATTTGAAACTTGCTGTCTAGTTCTTTAAATCGGTCTATGGCAGTTCTATACGTTTCATCAGTATCACCAAAAACATAGGTATAACGTTTAGGATTTGTTTCTTTAGTTTGTACTTGTCCTTCTTCAAAAAAACTATCGTATGCAATGAATGAAAATCGCCAATGTTTATTACTAACATCTTCATATTTAAAGGTTGCAAATACGGCATTGTTACCAATAATTAACTTTTTAACCAAAGCTCCTAATCCTACACGAGCAATCTTTACTTGTCTAAAATCTTCAACGGTAACTTCATAGAGTTCTATTTTACGATTATCGTGTGTTTTAAATTCGCCATATTTAACTACTTTTTTAGCAGTTCGTTTTTCGGTATCAGTTAATTCAACTTCCTGCTCTCCATCTTCGTCATACAACACAAAATCTTTAACCGAATTAAGAAAAATAGGTTTTAGCACGTTATCTTCAAACGAAGTTCGATTATAATCTGAAGTAAATATTTGTGATAGAATACTTTCCATTATTTAGTTTCTATATAAGATTCTGATATTACAATTTGTGGTTTACTAAAAAGTGATGCTCTTTGTTGTTTTATTCTAGCAGTATCACTAAAGTTTAATGTTTTTAAAACATCGTTAAAAAGGTTTTCAATTACTTTCTGTGGGTCATTTTCTGTATTGGACTTAAAAAACTTATTTAACTTGTTTGGCAACTGCCTATGTGAACCTTTATACACTTCATCTAAAGCTCTTTGTAATTGATTTTTTATAAAATCATTTTCTGCTATTCCAATAAAAAATTCTAGTTGTGTAATAACCTTTTTTTCTGTAGCTGATAATTGAGCCTTTGTTACATTTTTGGTTTCAATATTCTTTGCTATTGTTTTAAAATGCTTAAGGGCTTTAGATACTTGTTTATGGTGGTTTTCTGGAAGCTTAACAGCTTTTTCTTTGGTATTAGTCTTAAATATTTTTGCAGCGTTTACAAACGTTAATTCGTGTACTATATCATTTTCATCTGTCTTATAAAAAACTCCAGGATGCCCTTCACTTTTTATATAAGTAATGGATGCGTTATCTACATTAATAAACGAATCTATATTATCTGTTTTACGAGCTAGGCGTGACTTTTTAGGAATGTTTTTTATTTCGTTGAACTTATTGATATTATTCTTTTTAAAGTCTCTTAATTCCTGTAAAAATAACAACGTTTCATTTATCTCTTCTTTTAGTTTAGAACCATATAAACCAGCTTCGCCTACTTCTTCTAATTGCGAATAAATTTGACTATCCTCTCCAAAAGCACTATGGAAAGCTTGAAGTTTTTTAATGGCAGTATTTGTTAGTTTAATTTGGTTGTCTGACTTGTCGGATGGATAAAAATTGAAAACGTGTATTTCATCTGCTTCTGTACCAATACGATTTACACGCCCTATGCGTTGCATTAATCGTGTTGAGTTCCAAGGCACATCATAATTTACAATAACATTAGAACGGTGCAAGTTGATACCCTCTGCTAGTACTTCTGTTGTAAATATGATATTGTAATCATTTTTCCAATCTGATTTATCTTGATTTGCATCAAAATTTTCTATTATTATAGGAAACTTGTCTTTACGGTTATCTGCACTAATGGTAAGTATTTTTTTTAAGCCTATTTCGTTTAGCCTTTGGCTTACATATTCAATAGTTTCTTTAGATTCTGAAAAGACAACTAATTTGCCAGAATGATTGTTTTTTTTGTGTAGAAACTGAGTTTTTAAATCAACAATAAACTTGTCTAATTTTGGGTCATAATTTATTTTATCCCAATCATTTACTAATTGTTCAATTTTCTTTTCGTCAGTTTTTAATAATTCAATAAAATCTTCTTTAAAATCTTCGACACTGTAAATTTGATTATTCCCACCTTTGTCATTTATTTTTTCTTCTAAAGCTTCATCATTCCCCTCATTTAAGTATTTATTAACATCAACATCTGGTGCAACGTAAATTTTATCATTTTCAAACATATTTATCATATGCTTTGTATTTCTATGAAGTCTTGATAACGACTTTTTAAAAGCATAAAAGCTACTCTCTAAACGCTTAACTAATAAGGTTTTCATTATGGCAGACAATCTATTTGAAATTGATGTTACATCTCCATAACGTTTTCTATCCTCCTCATTTAATAAATACTCAATAGCTCTATATCTATAAAAACCTAAACCATCGGCAGGGTTTCTGTTCTCATCCATTGAAGTAAGCATTGTAATTGTAGTATCAAATAATTGACTTAAATTATTATCAAATTCATAACGAACTTCATTCGGTGGATTTATTTTAGGAAATATAATACCTTGTTCAGTAATATCTTTTTTAAAGTCCTCATTATTTTCAATATCTGTTCGACTTCTTCGGATTACTAAAGGTTCAATTACTTTATCTCTAATTTTATCGAAGATAGCTTTTACTTTTTCTATATCTAAAATCTTATCCTTTTTTAACTCGTCGTACTCATCTTTAAGTGGTGTAAAGAATGATTGTAAATCTTTAACACTTGGAAGATTTGCATTTCTCTTATCTTGAAATAAATAGATTTGGTTTTCTATATCGGCAGGATGATTATTTAATGGCGTTGCAGAAAGTAACATTACTTTTTTACGAGTGTCGCCATTCGCTCCTGGTATTCTCCTATCTGTTTTTGTAATGATTTGCAACTTCTCATACATATTTGATGTGTCATTTCTAAATTTATGAGCTTCATCAATTACGATTAAATCAAATTCATTAGGATTTGGATAGTCTAAATATTTATCTTCTAACACCTTATGTAAACTACCTGTAGATACAAACCAAACATTTTTTACAACTTGAAAATCTCGTATTGTTTTTTTCCAGTTATCTTCTAATGCAGGAGGATAAACAATTAAAACTTTTGAATGGTAGCCGTTTTCAAAAACAAATTTCTTTGTAATAATAGATGCAACTATAGTCTTACCTAAACCAACTACATCTGCCAAAAAGAAACCGTTATACTTCATTAGTTTTTCATAACCTTCTATAGCAGCTTCTGATTGATATGTTAATTTCCTGTATTTGTCAGGTAATAATAAATCAATATTCGTTGGATCGTATTCTATTCGTTTTCCAAAATATTCAATAAGTAGTTTTATGTATAGTTCAAAAGGTGTAAACTTATCATTTAAATGAGTCTCTTTTTTTAGACCAGAAATATCTACAGGTAATATATCCACCGATTCATTCCAAAGTAATTCAAATTCCTCTGAAGCAAAACGAATATCATCGTAATCTCTTAATTCTACATTAAATTCATAATTAGATTTTGCACGAGAACCTAATCCAGATTCGGTAAGATTAGATGAGCCTGTTATTACACTTCCTGTAGAATATTCGTTAAAATCTTTGGGTTTGAATATATAAATTTTAGCGTGTAAGTTTTTTTCTGGATGCGCTTTAATTGTAATTTTATTATTTACAATGTCCTGTATAAACTGAATTATCCCATCTTCAATTTCTTTAGAATAATCAGCATCTTGTATATCTTGTTTAAGCCTTTTTATAAACTCATCTTTAGTTTCCTGCGGGTCTATTATATGTTGCTGACCTAGTGAATGGTATTTTTCTAAAATCACATCTACATTTATACCTACCAAAATGCGTATTTCTGGTATATTTTCTAAATATGTTCTTAACTTAAAATAACCTGTAGCTCTAAAATAGCCAACTAAAGCATCGAAATTATATATGTTAGGCAAGTTCTTAAAAACTCCCTCAAACTTTTTTAATAAGCTGTTATTCTCTTTATTGGTAAAAAACTTTGTTGACATTAATTTAATTCACTTTGAATATTTATAAACCACCTTATTCACTTAATCTTTCAAGAACTACCCTAATACTCTTTTCAGCGATATCTTCATCTTGAACTGTTCTAAAAACTTTATCTGCGAGCCATAATATTTGTAATTCTACCTCATTAATTTTAAAGAAAGATGCTAGTTTAGAAAGATGCTCTCTGTTTAAAGATTTCTTATCAAGTTCTATTTGACTTATAAAAGAACCATCCAAACCTATTACATATCCAACCTCTCTTTGTTTTAAGCCTTTAGCTTCTCGTAATTCTTTTAGTTTACCACCTAAAGTCATTGTACTGAAATTAAAACGTTCTTAAACTTGTCAAATATAATTAATGTTATTACACTAAATCCGTTTTCAATAATTAAATTTATGGCAGACACAAGAAAGAAAAGAAGTATTTAAAGCTACTTTAATTTAGGGAATCTTTAATTTCAAGCAGGCAAAGTTTAATGTTTTCTTTTTCTAGAAAATCATGATTTTTTATAAAATCTATAAATTTTGAAACTATTTCGTCTTTGTTATCCATAGTACAATTTTATTGACTTTAAAATCAAACAAGACAATCCATATAGACATTTTTTAAAAAAATGGTCCGAAAGAAAGTTGTTAGGGTTATCTCTTACAATTGTTGTATTAGAGCATCCAACCTTAAATTTTCTTCACTGAATTAGCAACAAATTCTTCTTGAGCCTTTGTCACCAATTCTTAAAAATTCAAGATTGGACTAATACATTTTAAGGGGTTAATAATAAATGAAGCCTTTATCGTTTTTCGGGACAGCGAAAAACGGGCAGGATATAAGCATTTCTAATTTGAAATCTTTTGCTTATATCGCTTAACTCACCGTACACGATAACACAAAACCCTTCAAAAGAACTGCTAAATATCCTAATAGAACTTGTCAAGACTATACAAGTTTTCTAAAGAAATGAGGTATCTACTTCCTTGAAAATACAAGTATTTTACTACGTCGCAAACACTCCTAATTTCTCTAGAAAAGTCTTGACAAAACCTACTTCATTTATTGTGCTATGCACGCAAGAAAGAAACAAACACCCCTTAAAATTTAATGAAAGGGTTTGAAATTCTTAAAACGTGAATTATGGTATCATTGAAAACATTAAAAGAATACGACTTCAACAGGATAACGGATTATTACGAGTACATCCTATTGTCTATTGTAAACGGACAACGAAAACAAGCAGAAAGGCTTACTAAAAAGCTATCAACTACTCAAAAAATAGATGCTTTTGAGTATTTGGAGAATTACCCTAACAAAGCAGCTTTAGAGTGCAAAACTCTCATTTTAAATAGCATTTAACCTTACTAGTACAACCTGAAAAAATCATACAATGAAAATTCTAAATAAAACAGCCACTAATATCTTTTTAAGGTTAGTAGCATTAGCCAAAGAAAATAACGGATATGTAAAGCTAGATAATAAAAAAGGTGTTATGCCTTTAATTGTCGAGAAAGTTGAACAGATAGAGGATTATGAAATATACTCCCTTGCTCATTATGGTACACAAAATGGAGATTTAATGGCAGACCCTGAAATGTGTTTCCTTTTAGCCCAAAATGACAAAGACACTATAGTAATGCCTTACAGTTTTCGTAACGATTATATGGGTATAGATCAAATAGACTTATTTATTGAGAATGGAAAGATAAAAGGGATTAGGCATAAGGCGGTAACTAAGAATGTTGCCTTTGCTAATACATGGCTTAAAAACATACAAAATCAACAACTAATTTAAAATCAAAATGTATGAATGTTCGTGAAGAAATCAAGCAAAAAGGAAAAACCATTTTACAAGGCAATGAAGGAAGTTTAAAAGTAATTTTTAATAACCTAATAGGTGAGAATATAAAAGGAGTAGTATATCAAGAATACCTTAAAAATATAGCTTTCAATGTCGGTTTTGATTATGGTAAAATAATGTTTTTTAAAGATAAAAAGCTAATTGAAATAGGAATAATAAAAAAACAAGCATGATTATGAAAGTCTTACCAAATACAATTATAAAAATACTGCTACTTCTAGCACTAGGATATTTACTATCAAATATCATAACAAGAGAAGCAATTGTTGTTATTGCTCTTTTAGCTACGGTTTCTATAGTACGTTGGTTGTTCAGTTTTGCTTTTTCATTATTATTCATAGTGGTTAAATGGGCTTGTATTATAGGTGAGATTGCTTTGTTAGCATCAATTATTTGGTAGCTAAAGAAAATTAAATGAGTAGGTTTTTTTCAAGTGAATTGCCCAAATGAATATCGAAGGGAAGTTTACAAATTACGATTCAAAAAAATAAAAATAATGAGATTACAAGTCAACGAAATAAAGATTAGTTATAAACAAGGTTTGCCATCTTCTAAATGGTTAAAAATTAATAGTTCAGATTCTGCTGCTCAATTACTTTTTGAGCATTGGGATAAAGACACTATCGGGATTCAAGAAAGCTTCAAAGTACTTTTATTGAACAATAGTAATAAGGCTAAAGGTATATATCAACTTTCACAGGGAGGAATTACCTCTACGTTAATAGATCTTAGAATTTTGTTTGCAGTTATTCTAAAATCGTTATCCGTAGCTGTAATTTTAGCACACAACCACCCAAGTGGAAAACTAAACCCTAGTGAGGCAGATCAAAACCTAACAAGAAGAATTAAACAAGCCGCAGAGCTATTTGATATTAAGGTTTTAGACCATCTTATACTTGCTCCTAATGGTAATTACTACAGTTTTGCAGATAACGGAATTTTGTAAACTATAAAACTAAATTATAGCTTGTAATCACATGCTAAATGAAGAGAAATTCATTGAGTATATGATTTTTAAAAAATAACTAATTAGTGAATTAAAAAAGGAGGTATTTTTATGTACCCCCTTTGAACTTCTTTTCTTTAATAATTGCGAAGAAAGAAAAGAAGCAAAAGAACTTCGCTTGGACGAATTGTTTTTTCTTTATTTTCAATACATCTAGTACAGATAGGCTCTTTTAATTTCTTCCAATTAAGATTTAAAAATTGATTTTTCTAAAAAGGGATATGCCTTCCTAATAGTAATATCATTTTCCTCACTCTTAAAAGGCTTTCCTATTTTGCCCCAAAAAAATTACCTAGCGTACAACAATTCAAGAAAATTGAAAATTAATCGTCCGTTTGTATCTGTGTTCTAAATTCAAAACTCACCTTTTCAGATTGCCCAAAATTGTCTTCTATGTATACATCAAATTGATGGTTTTCTGTAGAATTAGCGGTGTAATATAACCGAAATGTGTCTTTGTTTAAAGGATATAAATCATTAGGAGTTTCTAATGGTTTATCTTCTAAAAATAACCATCCCTTTCCTTCATTTTGAAAAAAACGAATCTTAAAAATAGCATCTTTATAATCTCCTTGTTTGTCCAAAGTACAACGTATCTCTACGGTTTCATTTTTAACAATCTCTTCAGGGATTGGTAAATGGGTTAATTGGTACGAATAAGCCTTTTGAATATCTAATTCTTCCTTGCTACAAGCAGTAGCCAATATGGAAGAAATAATGAAGATAACGAGCCCTAAAACTGATATGATTTTCATTTTATTTTGAATTTTAATTTATAAATATGCGTGTTCCTATCCCGAACTGTGATTGCCATTGTGCTAATTCACTTTTTGGGATATAGTTTACTTCAGAAAAAGCAAATAGTACCCAACGGTTTGATAGATAGGTTTCAATTGAAAGTGTTGCTTTTCCTCCGTAAACAAATCCAGAACGGTTGTTAAGCGTTGCTCCATCTTGTAATAATGAGGTGTCGTTATTAAATACTTCGTAGCCAGCTATACCTGAGATTCCTGTATACACTAAAAAATTCTTTTGATAATTACTAAAAGTTTGTAAAAAGTATCCAATGTTCCCATTGTAAAACTCGTAGGGTAATTTTTGGTTTTTATAATCAAAAGTTTTTCGCTGATACGCCGATTCAAACTTCCAGTAATTCCCTTTTTTTGTGTTAGTAATTACCCCTAACTGAAAACTAAAATTTTCTGATATAGCATCCGTTGAGTTTGTAGGAATTGCACCCGATAGTTGTATAGCCGTTTCACCTCCTAAAAGACGTTGTGCATGAATAGGACTTATAAGTAGCATAAGTCCTATTACAATTATGAACCTTATTTCCATCTCAACTGTAAATTTTCAATAGTACGAGCTTTATCCCAATCTTTACTTTCTAATAGGAAAGTTTGATGCCTTCCACCATTCTTTTCAAACACACTTACTTCTAGCAATTTATCATTAGGTAAGGTTATTTTGCCCAAACAAAATATGGTACGTTCCTTACTTTTTTTATCCACCTTATCCATTGAATGAAAAACACGGACTGGAGAAAGGGGTACTTCTTGAATGGCTGTTTGCTTCAAAAGTTTTTTATCTATTATTTTAAAACTGATGAAGTCGATCTCAAAGGGTGTTTTAGAACGATTTTTTAGTTCTGTGTGGAAATACAGCAAGCCTTTTTCTACATACAAACCTTTTAATCGAAATTGAATTCGTGCTTTTTTTGCCCCAATATGACGGATATGGGTGTCATTATTATTATAAATAGTGCGCATTACTAAATCTACCCAACGAGGAGATTCATTGCCTAATTCCTCAAAAAATACAGTTTGTTTATTGGGTTGTACTTGGGCATCTTTTAATACTACTTCATTCATGTCAATATTGAGTTTCTCTGGTTCATCAACATATTTCACATTAAAAGCATAGAAACTCCCATCCGCACAAATGACTGTAAGACTTGTTTCGGTATCAAAATATTCTTTGTTGGCTTTGATACGCAGTACATTTTCTGCTTGTTTTGCTTTTCCTGCAATAATATTATTACTACCTAAGTCAACATAGCGAATTGGAGATTTGAATAATAAATGTGAGGTTTTATGAAAACTAACTTCTAGTCCAAAAGGAACAATCATTTCTTGGTAAGAAAAAGGTTGGCTCAATCCTTTGAACAGGTCATTAGATGCTTTTTCTTGTGCGGTTAAACTGCTATATATCATTGTGAAGATGATACTTGCTAAAATTAAATGTTTCATACGATTTGAAATTTGTGATACTGTGTAAGCAGTATCGATTAATAAAAAATTATTGTACTTCAGAAAGCAATAGAACATCATGTCCTGCTTTAATGGTAATTTTGGTTTGTTGAATTTTGTTTTTTAGATAATTAGAAGTGCCTTGGATAGCCCCTCTTCCTAAATCGGTTAAGAGCTGCTCAGATGCCGAATTATTAAGTGTGAAACTATTCCCTGATGCATTACCTAAACTTGTTAATACTTCTTTGACAGCATTTTGCTCTAATGTGCCAGGAACAGAAATTCCTTCTTTTCCGTCCAAAGCATATACATTAAGTGCTACAGGAACTAACACCCCTTTGTACTGTATGGAAGCAATAGAAAGTTGCAAACGATTCCCTTCCAATTTCGGTGTAGCGATTAGTATAGTTTGTGTAGGGACAACTATATTGGCTACTTGTATAGGTTCTAAGAGCCGAATAGGTACATCGATTCCTTTAGTAATTTCCATAGTTTGATGTATACAAGCCTTGATAGTATTACGCCTTATTTGCGGTGTAGTTCCTACAGGAGTTGAAAATAATTGCCCGTTACCCCAATTACTTTCTTGTAAACTTGACACGATACGCTCTTTATATTGCTGTACTGACTTTACATGGCGTTTTTTTGTGCTTCCACTCAAAGGAGATACAGTCATTCCTTGCGCATTTGTAGGTAAATATTTTGCTGCCATTTGATAAGACTTTTCCATCAAAGCCAACTGACGATCTTCATTATTAATAGGATTGTCTCTGGCATTTAGTTGCTTTTTTAATGACTCTATTTCTTCCTGTAAAGCTTTGGTTTCAGTATCATCTTTCATATAAAAATTATCTAAGGTTTGATGCATACTTTTATAGGCAGTAACAGAAGAACCAATAGCACTATTAGATGATTTGAAGGCATTAGATTTATTTTCAAGAGTATCTGAAGTATTTTGAAATAGATCTGAAAGTGTCGCCATTTCTAGTTTTTTACGAGCTTGTTCTTCTTCTAGTTGCTGCTTCTCATAAGCTGACTGCTTATCATCTAGTAGTCCTGTATGCGCTGCTTCTGGAATAGAAATATTCATTCCATGATTTTCATTGATTAATGCTTTTTTATCGCTACTACCAGTAGCGAACAATAGATACATTACTCCCATAAATAAGAAGGAAAGCCCTGAGTAAACCAGTATTTTTTTATGCTTTTCTTGCAGTTGTATAGGTTGCTTTTTGTTGTTATTTGAATTTTGTTTCATATTATTTTGATTTAAAAATTAGAGTCATAGACCACTTTATGAGAATGTGGTTATAACCACTACCAAAGTGAGTAGGATATAGCTTATAAAAAGTATCCATAGTAGCACTTTGGCTTGTCGATTTGTTAAACTTTCACATTGGTTTCGAAACCATTTTGCTATTCTTTGTAGGAACAATAAACTCATCGCTTGATAGTTTGGATATCAGTATTCACTAATATTCTAAAGCCTTCGATAGTAAAACCTTGAGGGTTGTTGTCTGAGCGAACAGAATTGACGAGTTGGCAAGTAGTTACTAAACTTCGTTCTGTTTTGTTACTTGCTCTTATGATCCATTGCTTGGCATGCAATACCATTTCATAGGGATAGGTATTAAAATTGGTTTGAATGCTATCCACTACAATACGCTGATGAATATTTCCAGAGATGATACGATTGTAATACCCTTTTTCAGAAAGGTCTTTGTAATAATCAAAAGCACTTTTGTCTGCCATGAATAAGGCTCTTTTGATATTGGATTCAATGGCTTTATTATCGGGAGCAAGTGTGAAAAATAGTTCATGAAACCTACGCATATGCTCTCTAGCTTCCACAGGTCTATTTAAGGATGCATCTTGAGATAATGCTAACATCAAAGACTTTCCTTTGTCTAATACATAAATTTTTTCACGTTGTGCTTCGGCAAATCGGTAGGAACTAAATATGCTGTAACCTACGATTGCTGTACACAAAACAATAAAGAGAATACTTAATAAACGGATTTTCTTAAAACTACTTTCTACAGTAGTTAAGGTTTTAAATTCTATATGTTGTTTCATCTTATTTTATTTTTAATCGTCCTCGAATATTTCCAGAAGTAGCCCCTGCTGTAGCTCCAGCTAAATTCCCTGCTTTCTTAGAAGATTGATTTATATTTCTATTGTAGTTCCCCATTCCACCAGCTTGAATAACCCAATTTGCTACCGTTGGAATCGTGAAATAGCCAATGATTCCGATAAGCATGAAAACCGTATAAATTGTATTTGAGCCATCAGGGATATAGTTAGGGTTAGATAGTGCTTCAATATCTTTGGTAAGCATTAGTACTTGAATTTTGCCAAGCATGGCTCCAAACAAATTGGCTACAGGTAACCAGAAGTACACACTGATGTAGCGGTTAAGCCATGCAGTAAGTGTAGATTGAAAACCATCCCAAATTGAAAGCGCAAAAGCTATTGGACCAAGAATAGAGAGTACAATAAGGAAGAATGTACGGATGGTATCAATAATTAAAGCAGCCGCTTGAAAAATAAGTTCCAATAAGGAACGAAATGCATCTCTCATGCTTTTTTCAAGTTTATACATCCCTTTTTCCACATGCATTCCAGCCATAGTAGCTAAGTCTGAAGGCGACCAACCTAGCGATTCCAGTTTTTTGTCAAACTCTTCGTTACTGATTAAATAAGCGGTTTCAGGATTTCTAAGTAAGGCTTCCCGTTCAAGCCTATCTTTTTGCGCTTGATAAGATTGCATATCAAAAGTCTGCGTTTCTAAAATTGTCGCTGTTCCCTTGACCACAGGACTGAGGACACTATTAATTGTTCCAAGCACTATAGATGGGAAAAAGAGGATACACATTCCTATAGCAAAAGGACGTAGCATAGGATATACATCAATAGGTTCTGCTCTTGCTAATGATTGCCATACCCTTGCAGAAACATAGAACAATGCTCCCAAACCAGCGATAGCTTTTGCAACACCTATCATATTACTACACAAAGGCATCATCTCGTCGTATAAACTTCGTAATACTTGATGTAGATTGTCGAAATCAGCAATTAAATACATAACTGTTAGATTTTACCAATTACGTTCGTTAGCTGTTCCATATAAAGCCAATACACGTTTCGTATTGCCTTTTTCCTTTGCTCTCAAATAACTAACTCCAATATTCTTTCGGGTATAGTAATTCACTAAATCTCTATTGGCTTTAATTTCTTTGTAGATACGATCTATAATATCCATACGCTCCTTATCATTCATGGATAGGGTTGAAGGATTTATAATCTTTTTTAGCTCTTTTACTAAGCTGCCACTTTCTTCCAATAGCTTAGAGTATCCAAATGCAATAGCAGAGAGTTCTTGAGGGGCGTAATTTTCATCATTAATCATTTTTTGAAAATTATTTACGTAGATATCTGAAATTTCTCCAACCATAAGAACTGCTTGTTGTACCCTTCGAGCATCTTTAACCAAATTGTTTACACGCTTTAGTTTGTCATAATACTTTTTCCCTTGCTCATAGATTTTTACCGTTTCTTTGAAATTGTTTATCATGTTGGTAGCGGTGGTGGAAGTTTGTACAATTTGCTGTGCTGTATTGGCAATCCCTTGCGCCAAATTAGTAGGGTCGGTAACCACCCATTGTGCTTGTGTAGTAGTATAAAAACTGATCATACACAATATGCTGAATATGTATTTTTTCATGATGTATATTTTTAAAAATTAATGTTACTTTTTACCTCTTTTACATGAGGTTTTGATAAGATTATCTTCGTTGTTCTGCCAATTGCTTAATTGCAGATTCGATATCTCCTCCTTTGGTTTTAGCAAGTTCTAAGACCTTCATTTTTTCAGTTTCTTCAGTAGTGTAGGTCAAGTATTCCTCTGCACTTACTTCGGTAGCATAAACAGCCGACTGTGTTCCGCCTAATCCAATCCAAACTTCTTTGTATAATCGGCTTGGATGGTTGTTTAGGTTTATGGATAAAATCTGTGCTTTCTCTTTTTCGGTAAGTCCCAACATTTCTTGAATACCATCGAACTTGTTCATGTACTTACGCTGGTCAAGAAGTATCTTACAATCTGAATTATTAATAATGGATTCTTTAACAATAGGAGATTGAATAATATCATCTACTTCCTGAGTAACTACAATAGCTTCTCCAAAAAACTTTCGTACAGTTTTAAATAGATACTTGATGTACTCCGCCATGCCTTCTTTGGCAATGGCTTTCCATGCTTCTTCAATTAATATTAGTTTGCGAATTCCTGTGAGTCGTCGCATCTTATTAATAAATACCTCCATAATGATGATGGTCACTATGGGAAATAGGATTTTATGATCCTTAATGGCATCTATTTCAAATACAATAAATCGCTTAGTTAATAAGTCTAGCTCTTCTGTAGAATTAAGTAAATAATCATATTCTCCACCTTTGTAATAAGGCTCTAATACATTTAGGAAGTTGGCTAAATCGAAGTCTTTTTCTCGTACTGATTTCTCCTCTAAAATGGTTTTGTAGTCTGTTTTGGCAAATTCATAAAACCCATTAAAAGAAACTTCTGTGGTATTATCTTTTTGAATTTTTTTAATGAATAGGTTTACGGCATTTGATAAGGCTACTTCCTCAGAACGTGAAGCGGGTTCGTCGTCTCGCTTCCACAAGGTCATAATAAGTGTTTTGATACTTTCCCTTTTTTCAATATCAAACACATTATCATCTGTGTAAAATGGATTAAACGCAATAGGATTTTCTTCCGTATAGGTAAAATAGACCCCATCTTTACCTCCTGTTTTTTGACGAACGAGTTCACATAATCCCTGATAACTATTACCTGTATCTACTAATAACACATGTGTTCCTTGTTCGTAATATTGGCGGATTAAATGATTTGTGAAAAAAGATTTTCCACTTCCCGAAGGACCCAAAATGAACTTGTTTCGGTTGGTGATGATTCCTTTTTTCATTGGTAAATCAGAAATATCTAAATGGATGGGCTTGCCTGTTAATCTATCCACCATTTTTATTCCGAAAGGAGATAAGGAATTGCGATAATTTGTTTCTTGTGTAAAGAAACATAACGCAGGGTCTATAAATGTGTAAAAGCTTTCTTCCGCAGGAAAGTCACCTGCATTGCCTGCCATACCTGCCCAATATAATGTTGCAGTATCTATTGTATTATGATGAGGACGGCACTCCATAAGAGCCAACTGACTACCAACATCATTTTTGATTTGTCTTAATTCTGCTCGGTCATCACTCCAAGCCAATACATTGCAATGGCATCGTACCGAGGTTAGTCCTTTGGAATGTGCTTCATTCAAATAATTTTCAATCCACTCTTTATTGATTTGATTACTTCGGCTATACTTGCCTAGTGAGTGCATATTACGTGCTGATTTTTCAAACTTGCGTAAGTTCTCATCACTGTTATCAATAAAAATATATTGGTTGTAAATGTGATTACAGTTCAATAGCAATCCCACTGGTGAAGCAAAAGATAATCGACAATCACTGCGGTCTGTAGATAATCGTTCAAAACGTTTGTCGGTACTTACTTCATTGGGTAAATTTTCAGTATCTGATAGTGTATGTAAGCATAGGATTTTATCCCCAACTTTTACCTCATCTACTCCTAAATGAATATCTTGAAGTGTAAAATTATCTTGCTCAGAAGTAAGCGATAAATATTCTTCTAAAAGCCCCTTTTTAGTTGCTGATCCAACAATTTCAGAATCCGTTAAACGCTCTAAGCTAACAAAACCAGAATCATTAATAATACGTTCAAACTGATCTACCGATTCTATAAATTTGAGCATAGCTTCTTTGTCTTGAATCTCCTTTGAAATTAAATGCTTGCGAGTGAGTGTAGAAAAACTACTTTGACGACGCATGCGCTCTTTGGTAGTTTTTGTCACATAGACGTAACAATGATGTGCTAAAAAAGGACGCTCATTGAAATGCTTTTCAAAACTTCGAGACAAAAAACTTAAATCATCTTTTTGAATCTCTGGTTCATAGTTTTCTTTTAGATACCAATCCTGTTTATGGACAATGCTGAAATCTGGTAATACTTTAATGGCTTTATGCCATGCAGCATGGATCGCTTCATATTCTTTTGCTGTAATGGTAAACAGTTCAGGTAAAGTAACTTTAAAAGCAATGGTAATATCTGCATCCTTACTTAAAATACAATTATGTTCTACTGCCCAAATCGGAAATTTATCAGCAAATGGACTACGTTTAGCTATTGGTCTCATATGCTTTGATTTTGAAAGTTGATAAGAGACAGTATCGTGTAATGACGGCTAATAAATTTCGGATGCCTTTTACGAGCCGAAATTTTCATTAATCCATGTTCTCCATATTTCGTATTTAGCTCAAAAGTTTTCCAGATTAAAATTCCTGCACTAATAAGCCCTAGTATTAAGCACACATATTGGTTTATACCAATCATATAAAGTATGACTATGGTAATAAACAGTCCCAATAAACCACCAGCGAAGATGAATAGATATTGGGCTTTTAGACCTTTGAACTCTACGGTTCTTCCTATGCCTTTATTAATTTGAAAGCTAGCCATAGTCTACAGGAAAAATGAGCGTAAAATGGTTGCAGAAACAATTAAGAAAATACATGCTCCAAACCATGAAGCTGCTGTTTTAGAGGTATCAGGATCACCTGATGAGAATTTGTTATACACTTTAACCCCACCAATTAATCCAACTACTGCTCCAATAGCATAAATGAGTTTTGTAGCGGGATCAAAATAAGAAGTGACCATTTGTGTAGCTTGGTTAATTCCGCCTACACCATTCTGTGCTTGTGCTCCTATTCCGAATAATAGAAAAGAGGCTACACTAAAGATTATTTTATAAATTTTAGTTTTCATAATGTGATAATTTTTTAATGAATTGAATACTGAGAAATCCCTGACTTGATTCAGGAAAAAGTGATGGGCAGTAAAAAATTATCCATACTCAAAATGCTGTTGTAGAAAGCGTTTTTCTTTCATTCGTGTGTATTTGATAAGCTGGTTTTTAGCTTGTTTTACACGAATGTATTTTGAGAATACAGCCCTTTTTAAAAGAGTAGAGATATGGCTTTAGTTGGCTTTAAATATGCATGTTTGGAAGAAGGTTGTATATTTAAAATAGTGTTTCTGAAGGGTGTTATTCATATACTAACAGATAGTATATATGAAGTAAATAAGATTATTTATATTAGTTTTTCTTTACAAGCTAAAAGTTTTGAATGATCATTAACACTCATGTTTTAGAATTTCGCAGAAAATGATAAGAAAAGAACTTATAGAAATAGGATTAAAAAAATAAAGAGAATTGAAAGTGAGCTTGATGAATTATTTGATTTTATTAATAAAAAAGTTCCATATTCGAAGGGAACTAATTTATTATATTATCCTGAAAATCATAAAGAAAGAAAAAAATGAATTAATTCAGTACAACCCTATAGTTGAAGATATTATTAATAAATTTTCGACTTACAATAATATTCAAATGAAAAATGAGTAAAGAAATAATATCAGCAAGTGGAGAAAGAGCAGCAATGGGTGGTTATTTGCCTCAATTTGATGAGTTCGCTTGGTTCGTCTATTTGAATCTAATAAATAAAAAGCTTGAATGGATACGAATAGCAGACCCCAAGGCTGAAAAACTAGATGATATACAGTATTCTACTCATTCAGAAATTCATGCATACCAAGTAAAATGGACTATTGCTGATGCAAACATATCATTTGTTAATTTTACAGATTTGTTACCTCTTATAACCTCTAGTTGGAAGAGTTTAAAAGCAGTTAACCCAGGCAAAAAAATAATTCCTCATTTAATCACTAACAAGGCCCTTTCCTCCCATGACAGCTTGAAAGAAGGCGATACTAAAATTGGTTCATTTCAAGACTTCTTTTCAGAAGTTTGGAAAAAGACAAAATCAAATCAACCGATTGATGATAAGTGGAAATCAGTTTTTGAGGAATTCAAAAAGAATTCAAAACTTAGTCATAATGAATTTGAAGAATTTATCAACTGTTTTGATTTTCAACCTAACTATAAACAAAAACAGTTTAGAGTAGGAAATATTAAATATTCTAAAGAAGACGAAGATCTTCAGCAGATCAGCCGATTTATAATTGAAAAAGTTGCCAGCCCAGAAAGAGTAGTTGAATTTACTCGACAAGAAATTATTAAAGAATTAGGTTGGTCTAATAGATTCAAGACAATTTTTAATCACGAGTTAATAGTCGATAGACAAAGATATCAACCGATTCAATCGACAATTGACTTGTTGAATTCAAAGTTACAAGAGCATAAAAATGGATACTTATTTTTGCTGGGAGGGCCAGGTTCTGGTAAATCTACTTTATTGAATCAATGGTCGAAAGGTCTAAAAACACGAATAGTTAGGTACTACGCCTTTGATTTTGTTAATCCATCTTCAAACCTAAACTTTTATGAAAGGGGAAATGCCACTCATCTTTTTTTTGATTTAGTCTTTCAATTAAAGGAGGCTGGAATATATAAAAGAGACATACTTCCATATAAAGACTTGCTTTTTCTAAAGGAGGTATTCAGTGAGCAATTAAGAGCAATTGGAGAGGACTTTGTGACAAGTGGCCAACCGACAATAATATTGATTGATGGTCTAGATCATGTTCCTAGGGAATACAAATTAACAGCAAATAGCTTCCTACGAGAACTTCCTTTACCATCTACTTTACCTGATGGAGTCTACATCATTTTAGGTAGCCAATCCTATGAATTTGAAGACATTCAACAGGAAATTAAAACTGAATTTCAGAATGGAGATAGAACTATTCAAATTGATTCACTTAAAAAGGAGGAAGTATATAAATACATTGATAATCTCGATTCTCCCTTTCAACTTACCAGTTCTCAAAAGTTACAAGTATTTGAGAAATCACAAGGACACCCATTATACCTGTCTTACTTAGTTGAAAAAATCAATAAGGCCGATTCAATTAATGATACAATCGAGTCTTTTGAAGTTATTGATGGTAGTATTGACAATTACTATAGAAAAATATGGGAGCCTATTCAGAAAGAAGATAGCCAAATTCAATTCTTAGGATTAATTGCTAGAATTAATGATTCAATCAATCTTCAATTCATTCAGGAATGGGGGATCCAACCAAGTGTACTAAAGTCCTTTCGTGAAAAGGCCAGATTTCTGTTTAATGAAACTGAAAGGACTCTTTCTTTCTTTCATAATTCGTTTAAACAATTCCTTCTTCATCATACCTCTTTAAATTATTTAACAGGAGAGTTTGACCCAACCAGTAATATCAAATATCATGAGCAGCTAGCTGATTATTATGTAAAGTCAGAGATTGAGAACTATTGGAAACAAAATAATCATCTATTTCAAGCACAGCAATTTGATAGGTTTGTTTCAGTTGTTACACCAGATAGCTTTACTGAACAATTACTTAACTTCAGACCAGCAGAAGAAATTAAGCAAGATGCCAAATTAGGTGTTGAAATAGCTCTACAAAAAAAGGACATCAATACTCTGGTAAGATATCTGTTTTCACTTGCCGAAATCGAAAGAAGGTTATTCAATATTGATCCTGCATCATTTACAGAAGAGCTCTTATTCTTAAATAAATTTGATTTAGCTAGAGATTATCTAAGAACTGGTAACATCTTACATTGTAGCGAATCGTATGCATTCAAAGCATGTCGCTTGTTTATAGAATTTGGACACAAATCTGAAGGAGCCATTTTATACAATTTAGCCTATCCTGAAATCATTACAGATACAGGAATACTCATTGATGATTCTCATAGATATAAAGAAATAAGGGACTCTTTAGAAGAATGGATTTATACAGCTCCTTTTTTTGAATCGACTGAGAATATTTTCTCAATAATTAATAAAATTCAATTCTCAGATAGCATCAGAGAAAGCAGGTTTGGAGAAAAAGAGTCTGATTTACAGCTAAGGTTGCTCTCGAATCTTGGTTATAGTTTAGTTGATCAAAATAAGTGGGATGATTTCAATAAAGTCAAAGAAAAAATAGATTATATGTCTTCGAGAGGAAGGAATTCTCTTTTCCAACTAATAAAATATGCTATTGAGCAATGCCTTGACTTAAAAGATAATAGTCGAGCGAATGAATATTTGTCATTATTAATCTCTCATTTCACTAAAGAGAAGACAAAACCTGTTGGCAAAATATTCATTGCCGATTTAGTTTACAAAGTCACCCGTGACTTAAATGAAACATATAGCTGGATTAAGGAAGTTGAACAACCTTCTAATGTGGGTAGTTACGATCGGTTGGGATATGATGATTCGTTAGACGCCTTCCTCCCATTAATCAAACTTAACAAATTACTGAACCTGTCTGGGAATGGTATTTCTATTACGTCTGCAATACCATCTGTTGAGAAAGGTACTGATGAAGAAGTCATAGTAGAGTTTGAACGAATGTTATGTATTACTACTCAAATTCTAGCGGAAGGAATTCTTCAAACTTCAATGTCTGGTGATATTATTAAAAGAGTATTTCCGATAGTTCGGTTTTACTACAAAGAAATATCACAAAAAAATAACTATTGGTATAAGCTGACACAAGCAAAAGGGCAATATTTTGATTTTTTAATATCGGCAGTATCTGAGTTGGGCTCTGAAAAACTAGAATTATTAGGAGATTATTTATTTGGCGAGTTTCAAAATTCTCCAAAATATTGGAGTTCAAGTATCCAACGTAAAATCATCAAATCTCTCTTGAATAATGGTTTCGATGCCGAAAAAGCAGTAATACAGTTGAGATCCTTGGAAGATTTCATGTTGGAAGATCACGATATAGATGGTCGTATAACAGAATGCTTGGCTCATTCAGAAGTATGGTTCATTTTAGGCAAGCTAGAGGAAGGTGAAAAATGGCTCAAACAAGCTATTCAAGAATCTATTGGAGTAGGTTATAGAAAAGACTATCAATTTAGTACATGGATCAAATGGTTAAGAAAAATAAACCACAAAGACCCATCAAAAGCTTCCGAAAGGATAAAGTGGTTTTTGTCCCATTTGAACCATATTAAAGAAACTACAGAAGGAAGAGCTTATTGGAATGCTTCTGAAGAACTATTAGAGGCAACTTATGAGCATAATTTAAATGACGGTCTTGAACAGACAATCTGGCAATTAGAAAATGATCTAATTGATTTTAAAGATACTATTACCCTTTTTATCAAATATTTCGTCATAAGAATAAAAAATCAGGAAGAGTTCAAAAGTATTGTTCAACTATATAGTAATTTATATCTGCTTCTTGCTGAATCTGCCGATTCTTCTCTACTCAGGTCTATCTTAAAAAAAGGGTATGAAATTTTAAAAGAAGATATTTTTATAGAGCACACACAAACCATAATTTCAGCAATAGAAATTAAAGCTTACGAAGAAACCAGACATTACTTACTTTCTGAAATTGATGACTTCTATACCTCTAAAGGACTAAAAGTAGAAGACTATTATTCATCATTTAATATACCTGCAAAAAACGAAAGAGGCAGTTCTTCAAATTCTTCTAATACATTGACTTTAAAGACAGATCATGAAAGTATTGATGAAAGTGAAGTACTAAAACGAGTTGCAAATTTTGATGATTTCAAAAAAATCATTCAAGAAGAAGATCAGGCGAATTCATTATTTAATTGGTCAAAAGTTATAGAAAAAATAACTCCATTATTGACTTCAAATCAAATTGAAGAAGTTGCCAAACTAGCAAGAATTGGAAGAAGAGAGTCGGACTTCTATGCCAAACTAAGTGAAGCCGCCTTAAGGATAAGAAACACTGAACTGGCAACTAGTTTAGCCAATAAAAGTATTGAGCTTTCAAGCGAATCAGGATGGGTTAAATATTATGATGGAGGAACAAGAATCAATGCATTTAATGCACTGAAACAAATCAATCCCGTAATCTCATCTAATAAGGCATTTGAAGTATTTGCCCATGACACTGTAAGCTGTAATTATACAAGTTCGTATATCGAACATCTTGAAGACATTGTTCCACTTCTAACAGAAAACTATGATGAGGAAAAACTTTGGCCTGAAATATATGGTTACCTGCAAAGATTGATGTCGAATAGTAAACAGGTTACGGATTTACCTATTCTCCCATCATTAAATCGACCAATCATGGAAACGTTAGTCGATTACTTAGTGTATTTAGCAGAAAGCCCTGTATCGTTAGTAAAGGAAAAATCTTTACTGCTATTGTCAAGATATATAAATCAAGATGATTATTATGCTCTGACTCAGTTACAGAATGGTTGTTTAGATGATTACTCATGTGTGGATGTGATAATGAAATTATCTGAACTCGACTCTCCAAAAGTTCATTCGCTTAAATCAAAGATCAGTAGTTTAGCTCTATCAAATGATTATCAATTAAGAAAAAATGCAATAGACATACTTACCTCAATAGGGGAAGAAATTCCAACTCTAAAAAACATTGAATTACCTAAAGTATACTCTTTACATATTCCAGAAAATGGGAAGCCAGATTTTAAAAAAAAAATTGACCCTTATTTCCCAGAAGTTGATATTAATGATCCCCGAGACCTGATAAGGCCGTTTGAGTTTTTAATCAAAATTTTATCAGATGAGTCCGGCATTGATGAACCTAACCTTATTTGTAGAGCCTATTCGATCATGAAAAAAATTGGTAGAGAGGAGGAATGGACGGTTGAATATGAAAAGAAGCTAAGAAATCATTTGGAGGAAATATACTTAAAATACTCTTACCCTAGGCCAAGGGTAATCGCTGCTCGCAAAGCTATAATGCACGTCACAAATGAATTAATAGATTCTGGAACAATTAATAAAGAGAGAATTCAGAATCTTTTGATATCGTATGATTATGCCGTTCAGTTTTTTGAGGAAATAGCCAAACCTGAGTTCATTCAGACGATTAAAGAAAAAGATTTTGGAGGCGTTGGCAATGATTGGTTAGATCGAATAGGTGAATCAGAAAGATTAAGAGAATCACTATTAGCCTATGGTGACAATTTCAAAGTCATAGCAGAATACAATCAAGTTAAAAATTTAGATTGGGGTTCTCCTACTGAAGAATACATGTATCAGATTGCTGTTAATGAAGAGTTGCAGGAAGAAGACAATTACATTTTTGGCTCTGTTTTTCATCAATTGAGTAGGAACTATCATGACATGAGAGGTGGAGGACATTTTATCGTTGTAATCAGGGATCATAGATTTGATCAATTTGATATAAAATCGAAATGGATTGCTATCAACCCTGTTTTGGCAAGATATCTGGGGTGGGAGCCTGAACCAACTAAACTATTTGCATGGAAAAACTCTGAAGGTGAATTAATGGCAGAATCGATTTATTGGTCAAATGGAAATACTAGTATGACACCACGTAAGGACGGAGAGGTTGGAGAAGGCTGGTTTGTTACAGTTTCCGAAAATGGACTAGAACAGATTAGATCTGTTGAGAAGAATTTATTCCTTCAAAAGAAATTAACCAGGTTTAAATATGAAGATTCAGTATTAATGGATAGTCAAGAAATTAATGTGATAAGAATTTGAAAATGAATCCAAATACAAGGATTCATTTTTTTAATTTTGACAATTAACTCAAAATTTGCCAATCAGTAAAATTATTTTAACGATAGTAATAAGAAATACTAAACGAGCAAATTCCAAAAGTAGAATTACACAAAATCCCCAATATCAAAATCACGCCAGTCATCATTTATTTTAGAACTGCTATGAGTAGCTAAATGCGTATTTAATAAATCAGAAACATGTTGTTGTGCTTTAGGAATTTTCTCATTTAGTATTTCCAATAATTCGGTGTTTTCAATTTTCATGGCTACAGGCAAGGTATCATTTGTGAGTTCTTTTTGATTTAAGAGTTTGGCTATTTTTTGTAATTCTTCAAAACTCAATCCAGTATTAAAATCTTGATCTGTTTGATTAGAAAAATGAGGTTTCAATTCTTCCTCTTCTTCCTTTAGTTCTTCCCAATCAGAGACATCATTATCTTTAGAAGGCGATGAATTAAAAATAGTATCTAAATCTTCAGTAGGAATTATTTTCTGTGTTTCCGTTTTGTCAATTGATTTATCGGGACTGTCCACTAATGTTTTTTTAACTTCTTGTTGCTTTAGAACCTCTTTACTCTCACCCATGATACTATTACTCGGTTTAAGTTTTGACTTTTCTTTAGGAGGTTTAGCAGAGGTTGATTTATTATAAAATCGATCCACTAATAGAACAATTAATAGTAATAAGATTACAACTTGGGTATACTGTTCCATAATTTATATAATGGGTTTAAAATTGTCTTTAAATAGTTTCTTGATTTCAGTTTCAAATTCTGAGAAGTGATGTTGTAAAATATTGTCTAAATAATTAGATATAGACATGTTATTTTCTCCAATTACTCGGGTAATTCTAAACAAGCGTTCGTGAAATTCAGGACGGATGTATATTGCTTTTCCATTACGTGCAATTAAATGACTTTTTTGTAAAAACACTTCCTGATAGGGTTTTGTCTCTTTTTTAGAAGTTACAGTCGTCTTAACTGTTTGTTTCGTTTTGGACTTGGGTTTAGGTTGAGGTTTTTGAGGTTCTTCTTTTGTTTCTTCCGCTTTAGGAACTTTTCTATCTTCTGAAAATGAATGTGCCATCATTTCCATTAATTCCTTTTCATCTATCGGTGTTTTATCTTTTTTCATTTTAAGTCATTTTTAGGTGAGGCATAAGAAAGTTCATTCACTTGTTCTAAAACTTGTTTAGCTTCTATCCAAGCCATTCCTTTATTAATGGCAGTTTTCTGTTCATTTATATTTCTCGATAACTGCTTTGCATTTGTGAGATTTCGATCTGAAAAAATCGCAAAGACATTTTTTCTGTATTTAAAGCAAACCGCTTTAGGGTAGTACTCTAACACATATTCCCTAGCTTGTTCCCAATCTGTATTTCCCATAGCTATTGGTTTAATAGATGTAAAAATTCATTGATAAAAGCGTCTAAACGAGAAGATTTAATTAAACGGTTGTGAGGAGGAAAGAGTGTGGAACGAAATACCAATCCATTACCAATTTCTGGAAGCTCTTTTCGAAAGCGTTTGCTATCTGAAAAGTAATGTTGCATTTTGTGTAACTCAAGCTCATTAATAACCTTTTCATAAGTATCATAGAGGGTAGATTTTTCTCGACCATCCACCATATTCCAAAATAGATGTAAGCCTTTTTTATCTGGTTTACTCGCAAATATTTGTGCCATTACTTGCGAAAACGAAAGGGTACTTTCCATGACTAATCGATCCGCAGTCATCGGAGAAAAAATGGCATCCATTCCAAGTAAGGTTTGTAATATTCCTGTAGAATTCACTGTTCCTGTAAAGTCGAAAAAGGCAAAATCATAATGTATGGCACTATTATCTAAAAACTGTTTTGCTTCTTGTAAAGCAGTATCTGCATTACAGGAAATGATGGGATATGCCTTTTTGTTTAAACTTGAAAATTGTGTGTGTGCCATTCGTTTAAAATGATCATTTTCCATAATCGCTTTTAACTCACGTTCTCGTTGTTTAGCAATACTAAGTTGCGGGAAATCACAATCGAAAATTACAACTTGATATCCCATTTTGTAATGTAGCATTGCAGCAGTCAGTACAGTAATTGCACTTTTCCCTACACCTCCTTTTTGAGATGAAAAACTGATTTTTAATGGTTCTTTTTTCATTGGTTAAAATTTTACGGTTTATAAGTTTATATGGTTGTATAATTATCTAGCTAGCTAGTGATACATATAGCTCGTTATACAATTAGCTAGTTGACTGACCAGTATTCCTTTTAGCTAATTACTCATGCGCTCAGCTAGCTAATTTTTTGTACGGCTAGTAGTAGCTACCTCTAGTTGCATGATTGACTTATTATTCAAATAATTAATTGGCTAGTGATGTTTTTATGCTCACGCCTAACTAAATGATCAACGGTATTTCTGTTTAGCTGGCTATACGGCTCTACGTCGTTACATCAAAAAAACAACGGTTTTACTTCATTTTTTTAAGGATTTCATTTTGTGGTTGTTAATGGCTTTTGGTGACGCTTTTTGTCGCTGGTTACCATAGTGTTACAACCGTTTGTTCGCTCTTAATTTGTGATAGCAAGTTCTAGTATTGGTGATGTCATATCACCATATCAAAATCTAATTGAAAACTGTTCAGCGGAACAGAGCAAGTTGTGTAATGAGTGCCTCAAAAATGCTTTTGTGCCTCTCATTACAAACTTGTCCTACGGAGTTTAAAATCCCTCCGAAGTCGTGGATTTTGGAAATAGATGAATGGAATTTTTACTTAAAACGAATTAAAAATGAAGGAAAAACAAATTAAAAAAGGGCGTAAACCCAAAGAAGACCCTCTAGTATATCGCTATGTATTTCGGTTAAATGCAGAAGAAAATGCAGCGTTTTTAAAACGATTTGATATTTCAGGAGTAGTAACCAAAGCTGAATTTATCCGTGCAATTCTATTTGAGAAAGAGATTAGAGTTGTAACTATAGATAAATCAGCACATGATTTCTATGTAAAACTAACAGCCTTGTATGCTCAATTTAGAGCTATTGGAGTGAATTACAACCAAGTTGTAAAAGCCTTACATACCAATTTTTCTGAAAAGAGGGCAAAGTTTTTACTGGAAAAATTAAAAAAGCAGACCGTAGCGTTGATCGCTATTATTGAAAAAATCACCCGTTTGATTCAAAAATTTGATGAAAAATGGTTGCAAAAATAGGGCGTGGAAATCACTTAATGGGAGTATTAATATACAACCATGAAAAGATTGAAAAAGACCAAGGGAATATTGTACATAGTCATAAAATGATACATCCCTCGGCAGGAGCTTTTACTATACCTCTGTTGGAACGTTCTTTTGAACCTTATTTGATAGCTAACAATCGTACTGAAAAACCAATATTACATATCTCTTTAAACCCAAATCCTAATGATATAGTTTCGGATGAACGTTTTAGTGAATTAGCGGACAATTATATGCAGGAAATGGGATATGGTGAGCAGCCTTACGTGGTATTTAAACATACCGATACTGGGCGTGCCCATATCCACATAGTTTCAGTTTGTGTAGATGAATATGGAAAGCGTATTTCAGATAGTTTTGAGAAGGTGCGTTCTATGAATGTTTGCCGAAAATTGGAGAAAAAGTTCAAGCTTACTTCTGCTATTGATTCGATTGAACAAAAAGATGTTCCATTACAAAAAGTAGATAATAAACAAGATAATGTAAAACGACAAATAACTTCAGTACTCAGATTTGCAAATGAAAACTACAAGTTTCAAACATTAGGAGAATACAAAGCGTTATTGTCTTTCTTCAATATAACTGCACAGGAAGTTCGTGGAATTATTCACGGAAAAGAAAAACGAGGATTAGTCTATTTCGCTACAAATGATGTAGGAGAAAAAGTAAGTAATCCGTTTAAATCTTCTCGTTTCACGCTACCTGTTGGTTTAGCAGATTTAGAACGAAAATTTAAAAAGTCTAAAACTTTTATTGATACCAAAAAGCCTCAAAAACAATTACGAAAATTGGTGCGTGATGGCATACAAAAGTATCCAGATCAAGATCGCTTTAGAAAGTATTTACAGGACAATAAAATATCAATGTTCGTTCGAAAGAATGATGAGGGTAGAATTTATGGAATCAGTTTTATAGATCATACTTCTAAAACAGTATTAAATGGTTCTCGATTAGGAAAAGACCTTTCGGCTAATGTATTTCATCGCCTTTGGAATGAAGAAAAGGAGATCACTTCAACAGCCAATGCAAAAAAACCTATAACGCAACATGTAGAGTATGTAGAAAATGAACTTACAGCAGAGGCAATGCCTCTTTTTAATGCTGGTGTTATGGAATCTTTAGGCGGTTTATTACCAACGGATGTTCCCGAAGAAAACGATATGAAAAAAGTAAAGAAAAAACGTAAAAATAGAAAAGATGCAAAACGAAGATGATATTAGAGGATTAGCCAAAACAATGGAATTTATGAGAGCAATCAGTATTCTGTTTGTGGTAATACATTGTTATTGGTTTTGTTATGAAACATTCAAACAATGGGGATTTACTATTTCAACTGTAGATCGAATTTTATGGAACTTTCAACGTGATACAGGATTGTTTTCGTCCTTACTATGGACTAAATTATTTTCACTGGTATTTCTAAGCTTATCTTGTTTAGGGACTAAGGGAATTAAAGAAGAAAAAATAACATGGACAAAGATTAATGTTGCACTGGTAATTGGACTACTATTTTTCTTTTTCAATTATTGGTTATTACAGGTTTCATTACCCAAATTGCAAATCGCTATATTTTATATTTCCACGTTAAGTATTGGATATATTGGCTTGCTAATGGCAGGTGTTTGGATGAGTAGATTATTTAAGCACCATCTAATGGATGATGTTTTTAATCTTGAAAACGAAAGTTTCATGCAAGAAACTCGGTTGTTAGAAAACGAATATTCTATCAATTTACCTACTCGATTTTACTACAAAAAGAAATGGAATGAGGGATGGATTAATATTGTAAACCCATTTAGAGCAACTATTGTTTTGGGTACTCCTGGTTCTGGTAAATCGTTTGCTGTTATAAATAACTACATCAAGCAACAAATAGAAAAAGGATTTTCGATGTATATCTATGATTTTAAGTTTGATGACCTATCGGTTATCGCTTATAATCATTTACTAAAGCATACAGATAAGTATAAAATACCTCCAAAATTCTATGTAATCAACTTTGATAATCCTCGTAAAAGCCACCGTTGTAACCCGATCAATCCTATGTTTATGACGGACATTTCGGATGCCTATGAGAGTGCCTACACGATAATGCTCAATTTGAATAAAACATGGATACAAAAGCAAGGAGACTTTTTTGTGGAAAGTCCTATTATTTTATTGGCTTCGATTATTTGGTATCTGAAAATCTATGAAAATGGGAAATATTGCACATTCCCCCATGCCATAGAACTGCTCAACAAAAAGTATACAGACATATTTACAATTCTAAGAAGTTACACAGAGTTAGAAAATTATCTTTCTCCGTTTATAGATGCATGGGAAGGAGGGGCACAAGATCAATTACAAGGGCAAATTGCCAGTGCTAAGATTCCATTATCCAGAATGATAAGTCCTGCCTTATATTGGGTAATGACAGGCGATGATTTTTCATTGGATATCAATAACCCAGAAGCTCCTAAAATCTTGTGTGTCGGGAATAACCCTGATCGTCAAAATATTTACTCTGCTGCTTTAGGTTTGTACAATAGTAGAATTGTAAAATTGATTAATAAGAAAGGACAATTGAAATCTTCAGTAATTATAGATGAATTACCTACCATTTATTTTAGAGGTTTAGATAATTTAATTGCTACAGCTCGTAGTAATAAGGTAGCAGTTTGTTTGGGTTTTCAAGATTATTCACAGTTGACAAGGGATTATGGTGACAAGGAAAGCAAAGTAATTCAAAATACCGTAGGGAATATTTTTAGTGGTCAGGTCGTTGGTGAAACTGCTAAAACTTTATCGGAACGTTTTGGTAAAGTACTGCAAAAAAGGCAATCGATGACCATTAACAGGCAAGATAAATCCACTTCTATTTCTACTCAAATGGATAGCTTGATTCCACCAAGTAAAATATCCAATCTTACACAAGGTATGTTTGTTGGTGCAGTTTCAGACAATTTTGATGAACGTATCGAACAAAAGATTTTTCATTCTGAAATTGTTGTAGATGTGGATAAGTTTACCCAAGAAACAAAACAATATAAACCTATTCCCGAAATTATTTCGTTTTTAGATAGTGATGGAAATGATACCATGGAGGAACAAATTAATGCAAACTACCGACAGGTAAAAGCAGATGTAGAAAATATTATTTTGTTAGAATTGGAACGTATCGAGAATGATCCAAGCTTAGAATAACTAACAAAACTAATTTTAAATAAAAAGTTATGTATAGCCCTTTAAATCTGTGTTTTATTTATATTTATGATCGAAAAAAGAAAAAGTAATGGCAAAAATGATTGTTACAGTAGGCGATACACATAGTTGTCCTATGGTATCTGGAACTGTACCACACGTTGGAGGGACAGTAATCTCAGGTTGTACAACTGTATTATTAAATGATAGTCCAGTAGCTCGGATGGGTGATAAAGTACTTTGTACAGGTACAGGGATGATTGCCACGATAATCCAAGGAGATGCTAATGTGTTGGTAGGTGGCAAACCTATTGCTTATGTAGGCTGTATGACTTCACATGGCGGTTTTCTAACATCTGGTCAAGCTAATGCACTTATTACAGGTAACAAACCTACAAAAATAGTTACTATGCCAGTTGAGGATATAGATTTTCCTAACATTGACACAAAAAATAAAGTTTTAGCTTACTTAGCGGGTCATGGTAGTAAACTCAATGAGGCAATTGTAAATCAAGCCTTAATTAAACAAGCTGCACAAGACAATGAGGGAGAACCTAAAGTGTTTAATTACAAATGGGTAAAAGAAGAAACTATTGTTCGTGATCGAAAACAGCTAAAAGTAGTTACTTTAATCGCTGATGTGCAGAATATACCTGATGGACAAACTGCATCTATAAAAGTGAAAACCCCTCCTAAAAATGAAGATGAAGAAGCTCAGATAATAGAGCTTACAGGAACAGTTGAAAATAAGAAAGTAACCGTAGAATGGGAAATAGAAGACTCTGAACAAGAAAATGACCCATCCAATAACAGACAAACTGCTTAAAGCCTATCATCATCGTGAAAGAAAATTTAGCTTTAGAAGAAAATCAACAGAAAGAGTTTAAGCAAATTATTGCGCAATATACGTTTCATGTAGAACATAACGGAATCGTCTACGACAACGAAAAACCCCTATTAAATGTTGAAAAAAACGGTATAACCCTGCACTTTTTGCGATACGGTTTATTTGATACTACATGCGATTTATCAGCACCTACTAAAAGTTATACCTCTCCTGATAGTGCAGCATATTATCGTTCCATTTTTGTAGATGCTAACGAAAAATCTGTTGTTGCTAAAGTTAGAAACGAACCTGAAAATGAACCCAATCGTGAACAGCCTATTATAGAACCTTCCATCCATTTGGATGAAGTCATTATCAATGCCGATATTCCAAATACCAACAATTATAATATCGCTAGAACACCGCTAAGAGCAGGTTATGTGTATATGATTAATGAAAATAATCCTTTGAATGATTTTAAGGAATTTAGGGTGGATGACTATGGAATGATCTATGAAATTGATTGGGCTAAAAACAAAGAAAATGGGGAATACCTAGATAAGCGCACTAATGAAGGTGAAGGAAGGTTCTATAAAATCCTTGACAGAGACGACCAAACCTATTGTTTTGCCTATTCCCCAGTACAATGGAGTGCTGCCTATGTTGAAGAATTATTAAATGATACCCAAAAGCGAAACCAACGTTGCCCTACTAAAGTCTTGTGTAAAGGGATTTCTGTTAATGAGGATTCCAACGATATTGCCGTAACCCACTACAATAACACGCATATCGTTGTAGAGGGGAGCAATCCTATGGCTTACAAATACGGGAATATCCTCCACAATATTGCAGGTGAAGAAAAAAGGCAAGATGAAGAAGGAGAAAACACCTTATACGAAGATATGTTTATCACCCTTGACGACCCCATAGGGTGTGCTGACGATATTTGTGTAGGTATAGATCGGGAAATTGATCGATTGAAGGCGATAATGCTATCCTGTCAAACAGCAAAACCTGATACAGAACTTTTCGAAAAAATTGTTAAAGGTGAAGCAATAAAATTTGACAAAAGTGAAAAAGCAAACCAACTAAAATATATGCATGCCTTAGCTGCAACGACTTATCGATTTGTATACGACAACCCTGACTTAAAGAAGAAACATAGCAAACATAAAATTAAGCATCGAATAAAAAGCTCTGGTTATAATCCTTATGCAGCTACTAATATAGAAGCCTATGAAGACCCCGAAGGTGAATACACTATTGAAAAAGGGATAAGTAAAGAAAAGATTTATAAAATTCTAGCAGTTGAAGAAAGAAGAGAACAGCGTGCTATTATTAACACCTATCGTGATGATTTGGGTAATTTGATAGCATCCGATTATTATCAAGATTTCTTTGACCAATTCACCGATGTAGATGTAATCAGTTTGGGAGCTGCGAAAGAAATTTTTGCAGAACACCTTATTGTATTAGGGCATTATCCCAATTATTATGATCGTGATTGGGATTTGGTCAGCGAATATAAGCCTCAAAATGATACTTGGTTGCAGAAAATTGCAAGTACGCTAAATACAAACTCCACAGATTTTGTCAAAGCTACACAAGTGATGGATGCTACTGGTGAAATTCATGAAAAACATTTTAAGCAACATCATGGATTTTTAAAGAAAATGATTAGTGCTAGCGGAAAAATAGGTAAGGCTTATTTTTTGCATGGAGATATCTTGTCTAAATACGAAGTTATTAAAAGTCGAATTTCTTGGTTTAGAGATTTTAAAACGGGAAATGCCATTATTAGATATCGAGATATTAACCTCGATGCTTATATGCAACAACATCAGGTAGAGTTTCAGCGTATTGAATTTGATAATGCATACGAAACAAAAGGAGCATACTTAGCGTATAAAAATACCATCCATCGCAATATGGGGGACGTTGCCCGTAGAAAAATGGATGCTTTAGTACAGAATGAAGTCTTAGAAATTGAACTTCAAAATATCCCTAAAAAACACCATAATGAGGTGCGTAGGTTAATACAAAGTCCTGAATTTGCTGGGTTAGTCTTACTGTTTGAAGTAATTAGTCTTGGGTTTGCTATTGAAAAATATAACGAGGATGAAAAGAATAAAAAGGAAGGTGATAAAAGATATTTATATGGAGCAGGTATTAAACTAGGAGCAGCTACATACCAGTTTTTAGAAAATAGTAGGATTCAAAATAAGATGAGTAAAGGAACGGCTCAGTTTTTTAAGGTATTTGGAAAAAGTTTAAAACTATTAAGTTCTTCAATTACAGTTGCGGTTAATGCAAAGGATGTGTATCAACGTTCAATATCCCATGATTATAATGCGGCGGCGGCATGGACGGTAGCCACAGGACTTGGAACTACCTTAGCTATAGCAGAATTTTCGGGGTTGATAGCAGAGTTTGGAGGAGCAGCCTTTTTCTCCATAGGATTTTGGCCAATGGCTGTTATTGGAGGGGTGTTAATCGTGGTTTGTGGGATAGCAATTTACCTTACGGATTCTGAAATTGAAGCTTATTTTAAAAATTTCCCTTTGAGTAATGTAGCTATTAATCCTGAATCAACGGAACTACCTTATAAATTTGTAGAGCGATTGTATGAATTGCGTACTAAAACCGTAACAGAAGCTTCTATTGCATTTACAAAAAATACACAATACCAAAAATTCACTGATTTTGAAACAGCTTATATAGCTTTATTTGATATCATCACACCTGGGCTTTTAAAGTTGAATCCCATAGTTACTTATAAAACCAAAGATGAAAATACTAAACATGGATATGCTACACGCTTTAAAGGTTCTGTCCAATTTTTTCAATATTTTGAAACTTTTGAAGAATTAGATTTTAAAGTATGGTTTTATCCCAATGGCATAGGGAATCCAAAATTATCTAATGAACCACACCGAGAAGAAATTACAACTTTTATTTATCAGGTAATTAATGACCATAAAAGACGCTTTATTGGAGAGAAACAACCTAGTCGTTGCGAGTTTGAGTTTGGTATTCCAGGTGCTTATCAAGGAACACATTATGAAAAAGGAGAAGTATTAGTACTATGCAGACTTATTTCAAGTAAAGATGAGTATATCCCTCTATCTCATAAAGGTATTGGGCGTTATTTATGCTTAAATGCGCTGACCTATAATACCATTTCCAAGCATTCTTATTCACCTTTACAAGGTGTAGTACATCAAGTTACCGAACATAGTAATTACAGTCCCCTAAAAATTAATAGAAAAGGCTATCCTGTAACCATTGTTGATGCTGATAAAATTGATAAATTAACCAGTTGATATGGGAAAAGGACGTGAACATCGCATTTTGGAAATACCTAGAGAAATTCCAATGGAACATATAAAACCCACAAAAGGTTCAGTAATCTTTAAAGCGGATAATGCTTTTTTTATTGAAGATAGAACTCAAGTAAAATGGGCTAATTTTGCAATAGGGATTATTATGTTTTTTGGGGGAATATGGATTGCTTACCCTTTTAAGGTGTTTAGTGTTCCTTCTCTTTTCGAATATACCCTTATGATTATTGGTTTTTTATTGATTATTAATGGTATTTTCAAAAAGAAAAAAAACGCTCAATTAATTTTAGACCGATTAAATGGTATTATATCCTATCCCGATTCCTTTTTGGGAAAACCATTAGTTGGTCCTTTTAGTAAATTGATTGTAGTGATTGGTGTTAGTGGAGACATTGACGGTTACTCCCCTACAGAATACCTTAAAGTCATCAATACATTTAAACCTCGTAAGTTTGATGTTCAAAGAACCTTAAGCTACGAAGACCCTTATAAAGAATGGAGTTTATATGTTTGGTACATGGATAAAAATCGCCCATTACCTCCGGGTACAGCCTTTGACCCCTACCGACAAAAAGACTTCGAGCGTAGAAAGAAATTAGGATTTCCTAGACCTTTATATCCAAGTAATATCCCAACTCCTGAAGCTACACCAGAACAGCAAAAGGAACGTTTAATTATTGGTGGATGGTAAGTATTGATTTAATATTGAGTTTTTTAAGATAAATACACTATTACAATCCAGCCAATGAGTAATAAACATGAGCAGCCTTTCAAGATTTCTATAAAGCCAACTTTGGTTAATAAAGAAAGGGTGTACCCTAATAAAGGAACTCTTATTTTAAAAGCAGATGATCAATTTTATGTTTACGATCGTTCAACAATTCTATCAGTAACTTCTTTTTTTGGATTTCTTGCAATTGGATATTGTTTATTCTATTTTTTTGGTACAAATGAACCTTTCGTTTTTAGGAGGGATTGGTTTGAAATTTTGTTAATTATTATTGGTTTGTTTTTAATCATCTATTCATTTACAGCTGATAAAAAGAAGAAGCGATTAATACTAGATCGTTTGAATGGTGTAGTTACTTATCCTGATTTTTTTTATCTGCCACCATTAAAAGGTAATTTTAAAGATTTAAAAGCAGTAATATCGGTTAGCGGAGAGATCGATGGTGCAGTAGGACGCGAATATCTAAAATTTGTAAATACATTCAAACCTAGAAAATTTGATTTTCTACAAACAATCACTTACGGTAATCCAAATGAGGAATGGAGTTTATATGTTTGGTATATGGATAAAAACCGTCCATTACCTCCTGGTACAGCCTTTGACCCTTACCGTCAAAAAGACTTTGAACGTAGAAAGAAATTAGGTTTTCCAAAACCTTTATACCCAAGTAATATTCCAACTCCTGAAGCTACAAAAGAACAGCAAAAGGAACGTTTAATTATTGGTGGATGGTAATTTTAAAAGCATATCCACTTCAGAATCCTAAGTAATGAGTAGTTTTTGGAAAAATAAACCCTTAGAAAAAGTAATTCGGCATAAAATTGGCTATCTCTATATTTCTAAAGAGATTTTAAGACCTGGAAAGCGTTTGCAGATACAGGAAGCCAATGATCAATTTTTTGTAAAAAATGTATCTAGTGCTATGGTTTATGCCAAAATAGCTTTTTTTGGAGGTTTAGGAATTAATTTTTTTATAACTTTAGTTTCTTTTAGTTCTGAAAAAAATAAATTCTTAATAAATTTTTTTTTATGGCTTTCTCCATTTCTATTAGTTAGTCTTATTTTCCTAATCATACATTATATGGCTCCTGTAAAAGAAATAGTTTTAGACCGTTTGAATGGTAAAATCAGCTATCCTCGTTTATTTGGTAATAAAGAACACCGTACCATAAAATTTGATTCCTTACATGTGTTTGAAACCATGACAACATCAGGAGACTTTGCAGCTACAGGTAAAAAAATACGCATTAGGGATAGGAAATACGATTACACTTGGGATTTGGATAGTAGATATCCCGAGGAATACTGGAGTTTTATGGTATGGTATATGGACAAAAATAGACCTTTACCTCCTGGAGATGCTTTTGACCCTTATCGCAAAAACGATTTTGAACGCAGAAAAGCAGAAGGCTTTCCTAAGCCACTTTATCCAAGCAGGTTTGAAACTCCAGAAGCTACCCCTGCTCAACAAAAAGAACGGAAAAAAATTGGAGGTTGGTAATTTTAAAAGCATATCCACTTCAAAACCTTAAGTAATGAGTAGTTTTTGGAAAAATAAACCTTTAGAAAAAGTGATACGTCACCCTATTCGATATCATTCTATATCTAAGGGGGTCATAAGCCCAGGAGAGCGTTTACAGATACAGGAAGCCAATGATCAATTCTTTGTAAAAAATGCATCTAGTGCTATGCTAAATGCGAAAATAGCTTTTTTTGGAGGTTTAGGAATTAATTTTTTTATAACTCTAGTTTCTTTTAGTTATGAAAAAAATAAATTTTTAATAAATTTCTTCATTGGGCTTTCTCCATTTTTATTAGTAAGTCTTATTTTTTTAATCATGCATTATATGGCTCCTGTAAAAGAAATAGTTTTAGACCGTTTGAATGGTAAAATCAGCTATCCTCGTTTATTTGGTAATAAAGAACATCGTACCATACAATTTGATTCTTTACACGTGTTTGAAACTATGACTACATCAGGAGACTTTGCAGCTACAGGTAAAAAAATACGCATTAGGGATAGGAAATACGATTACACTTGGGATTTGGATAGTAGATATCCCGAGGAATACTGGAGTTTTATGGTATGGTATATGGATAAAAACAGACCTTTACCTCCCGGAGATGCTTTTGACCCCTATCGCAAAAATGATTTTGAACGCAGAAAGGCAGAAGGATTTCCTGAACCACTTTACCCAAGCAGGTTTGAAACTCCAGAAGCTACGACTGCTCAACAACGAGAACGAAAAAAAATTGGGGGTTGGTAATACAAATAAATTGAAAATTCGCATAGTAATCTAATTAGATGAGAAACATTACTTATTATAAGCATGCTATTGTTTGTAAACCAAAAACGGAATTTTTTTTAAGCAATGAAGATATAAAATTCAATAAAAGAGGTGCAGTACAAAGATTAGATGATAAACTATTGGTTATCAATAAAAATAATATTTCATTTGCTAAAATGATGTTCGTATTAGCAATTATCCTCTTTTTAATATGTTTATCTTTTGTAAAAGACAATGTTTATGTTCTCGTTTGGCCTTTAATACCATTTTTGATTGGTTTTTGGGATTGGTCATTGTATTATTTTAACCCTCCTAAAAATATTGTTCTAGACAGATTAACTGGAACAATTTCTTATCCCAAGGATTACTTTTATAAAGAACAAACAAAAGTTCTGTTTTCGGAATTAAAGGCTTTTGAAGGACTAGATAAAAGAGCCACTTATACTGATGAATGTGGTTCTCGTGAATATAGTAGATATCAACACTTATTCTTTAAACATAATAAGACAAATACTACACTACCATTACTATCTGTTCAAGTTGCTGATATCAAAACCGCAAACGAAAATATAAAAAGGTTGTGTGAAGTTCGTTCATTTTATAGTTGGTATATGGATAAAAACAGACCATTACCCCCTGGTACTGCCTTTGACCCCTATCGTAAAAAAGACTTTGAACGTAGAAAAGCGGAAGGCTTCCCTAAACCACTTTACCCAAGCAGGTTTGAAACTCCTGAAGCTACACCAGAACAGCAAAAGGAACGTTTAATTATTGGGGGATGGTAAAATATTTCTAAAATATGAAAGACTATTTACAAAATATTCCCGTGTACAGAATATTAACAATACTTTTTTTTGCGTTTGTTGTATCTGCTTTTATTAATATTTCAAGTAAAATATTAGAACACAAAAAATATGATATGGATAGAATAATAGTCGATATCCAAAGAAAATTTCCAAAATCTACCTTGGGTTTTCAAAATATACGGATTGAAGGAGAAGACCTGAAAACTTCTTTTGATCCAGAGAGTGCTTCTATAGATTACTACTATGAATCAAAGTACTTAAAAATAATTGACAATAAATTTCAATTTGATACAGATAACACTTGGATGTTATATTCAATTCCCTTACTGATAATTTTAGTTGGACTGCACTCTGCTCCAATAACAGATTTAAAGAAAATAATTTATTCTAATTATTTCTGGTTTTACTGTGTTGTTCTAGGAATACTTTGCTTTACTATTTCTTACGATAGAGATGATTATAAGAATCAATATTTGCCTAAGAATAAATTTGAAAGTCAAGTATTACTATTAATGGAAGAGCTAAATAACAGAAATTATAAAAAGTAAACTAATGATTGATATGTATAAATCTGTGAATGCGGAATTGGTAACATCAAAGAAAATTATTTTAAATTTTACAGAAAGAAGGTTATATTATTATGATTTAATTTTTCTTTTCACCTTTGGCTTTTTTCTGTTTATAAATATTTTAAGTTATAAAAGCCAAGACTTATCAGAAATAATTCTTACGATTGGCTTAATTATATTTTTCAGCATAATTAACCTTTCAAAAAAGAAAATTTTTCATAAATCAATCATTTTTGAAAGAGAAAAACAGACTATAACTTTTCGGAGAACAATCCCATATTTAAATAAAAAGTTTGATTACTCTAATATTAAGTTAAAGACAAATGTGACACACTACATTGATGAAGGTCGTACATACGTATACAGGCACTTGTGGATACAACAAAAGTTTTCGGACAAAAAGTATAAGGTTTATAAAACAAGTCCAAACATACGTTTTGATGTTTTCTTAGAAAAATATATGAACTCCGATTATGTTACTGTTCAAAAATTAGTGTATTACAAAAAGCCGAAAAATTTAAATAGCTATTTTAATTAGAAAGTTTTAACCTAAAGCAACTATCGAGCAGCAAAAGGAACGTTTAATTGTTGGAGGCTGGTAAGTTAAATTAATATGTTATGGAAAATACTTCTTATGTCTCATGGAACATTGATTTTAAAATTGTTTTAGAATACATAGATACTGAGCTTACTAAAAATCAGAGACTATTAGCCAATCTAGCTTGGATTGCGAAGGATATTGTAAAACAAAAAAAGCATGCCCCATTGATTCAGGTTATAGAAAAGGACACGGATAAACTTATTGTCAATAATATCTATGGTGTGGTTTTTAATTTTGAGTTAAAAGAGGAAGCTCAGTTTGATTATCGTATGGATATTGTTGCAGATCCTGACGATAATAGAACTTTATATGTCTTCTTATATAAAGATATTGAAAAGCCTAACCTTTTTACTGAAACAATGTATTTTCAAGATCGTATTGATTATTCTGATACTGCTTTATTGGATAGTGTTCAACGCTACATTTTGAACAAGTACAAAGCCTACTTCGTAGGTTTTGAAAAAGGATTGGTAATGCTACAGCATATAAGCCTACAAAATAACCAGTGGGAAATTATTAGGTTGTAATTCTTCTATAAATTAAGCACAATAAATACAGTGCAAAAAACATTTTTGATAATGTTATTTATAAGTAATTGCTATTTCTTTCAACTCTTATATTAGTTATCTCTTAACTTTTTTCTAAGGGAAAACCCTTAGGCTTTCAGGGTAAACCCTTAGATCAAATTCAGGGTGTTTGTAATTCCATATAACTGCTTGTATATGTTAGTTTTGTTTATTTTACTCACGTTTAATTTTAAATATAGAGTAAAAATGAAAAAAGCAATTACAATAATGGTAATGAGTTTGTTAGTGTTAACTAGTTGTACAGATTCTTCTGAAGAATTAGTGCAGTCACAAGCTGAAAAAAGTAACATTGAATTTAAAGCTGAATATATTGACAAAGATGAAGTCCAAAGTCCAGATGACAGAGGGAAGAAAAAGAAGAAATAAAGTAATGATATCTTTAATAAGGATCATAATATTTACTAGTGTTATTGCTCCTTACATACATATTTTTTTGTCGAAAAAAGATACAGTGAATGTCTTTGGATTTAATAATCTAAGGACTTTTCTGTTTGTAATAGGTTTGCCTATTTCCCTTTTTACATGTGCAAATGTCCTATTATACATTACAAAATTTATGGAGAAAAATTCTCCTAAAATACAAGTTAGAATTATTGCTATTCTGTTTTTATGGAGTTCTTTTTTTCAGTTTATATGGATTTTTTGGGATAGGCAAGATTTACCTAAGCCACTCTATTATATATCTATCGTTGTTTTAAGTTTTGTCTCAACGGTTACTTTTAATTCATTTATACATACAAGAGAAAGTACACGAGTTAGGCTTCAAAAAGCGGTTAATGCATTTTCAACATTTAGTTTTATAACCGCTAAAAAGCATATAAAAACAGAGAATATTGAAGCGTATGAAAAAGAATTACTATCAGGTCTACATGATGAAATAAACTAACAACTATCTTACCTGAAAATGAAAGAATTAGAAAGAAAAGATTTAGAAAGGATCAAAGAATATTTTGGTGATTTATTACCCAAAGAAGTCAATAAAGAATTTGAAAATTTAATTGACTCTAAAGTTAAAGAACAGCATAAAAAAATTGATAATCTAAAGAAAGATTTAATTAAATCTTCTATTAGTCTAAATTTAAGTGATTTAAATACTTACCTGAAAATAAATAAAAAAATTGAAGTATCGATAAAAGCGAGTTCTTAAAACAGTTTTTACTACTAACGTTTCGCTAATAACTTAACAGGGTTAATATTACCGTCACTATCCTGTGCTTCTTTTAAAAGCTCTAGTGCTTCAATAATAAGAGCATTATAGAAAACCTTTTCCTTTTTTAATTCTTCTATATTGTCTGCTACAAACAAAGCCACTTCTCTTAAATTAACAACAACACCATCTTTAACCAAGTTTATTCCACCTTGATTCGAGTTTGAGATTTGAGAGTATTTGCTGTAAGTTTCCTTTATTAATTTAACCGTAGTTAAACTAGGGTTACGTTTTTCAGTTTCCCATAGTTGTACAGAATTTTTAGAAACCCCTATTATTTTAGCAAATTCTTCCTGTGTTTTATTGAGTTCTCTCCTTATTCGCCTTATTTCTTGACCAGTCATTATCGCATGAAGAATTAATAAAAAACACACTTTGTGTTATTTTTGTTTGTTTAAAACAAACAAAGTGTGTATATTTGTGTTGTGCTCTTAACAAATATATTTAAAATTAAACGATCAGTATATTAAAATATCACATTTAGTAGCAAAGTAATTCTACTTAATCGATAGGTTAAGAATAACAGCGGAGGTCTAGTTTTAGTTGGGCTGGGGGTGAGCTGTTTTTGGAGGGGAATCTCATATAATCCCTTTTTTAGTTATTCTTTTATTCCCTGAATGACTTCAACCCGAGCAAAATAAAATGCTTGGGTTGTTTTTTAATGTGTGATAATTATAACTAGAAAATATTTAAAAGTATGTGCAGGTTAAAAAGTACGGGTGACCCACACTAAAAGTGTGGCTCGCCCGTACCTACTCTCCTTAAAATAATTTCAATTTCGCAACGCATACACACAAATTAAATAACTCATAAATAATCCTTTATGAGTTATAACCTTTAATCATTAAATCATAGAAAATGAAAGTAACCACAATTGCAATGGTGTTGCTATCGCTCACTATTGCTCTGCCTTTATGGGCACAAGAAAAAGAATCAAAATGTGATTCAAACTACAATGAAGCTCTAATCTTTTTAAAAGAAGATAAGAGTTCTAAAAATGATCAAACACCTGCTATTAATTTAATAAAACCCTGTGCAGAGAGTGGTCATTTGTATTCAAAATTACTACTAGCTAAAATTTATGAAGGTTCTAATAAAGCTAAAGATCATAAAAAGGCTTTCAATCTTTACAAAGAAGCTTCAAAAGAAGGAAATCCTTTGGCTATGGCTAACCTTGCTATACTTTTCAAATATGGTAAAGGCTGTAAACTTAATTATAATAAGGCAAGAAAATGGTTTGAAAAATCATCCGAACTAGGGAATGACAAAGCTACTTATAGTCTTGGGTATATGTATTTAAAAGGTTTAGGTACTATAGAACAAGATTATAGTAAAGCAATTACATACTTTGAAAAAAGCGAATATCCTATGGCTAAATATTGGCTAGGGATTTGTTATTTAAAAGGTTATGGAGTAACAAAAGACATTTCAAAAGCTAATGAACTACTAGGAACTGAATTTGATAATAGTACTAATCAAAGTATTACTAGCGAAGTATCAGAACAACATAAAAATGTAGTAGAACAAATTACCGTAAACAAATCAAACACTAATAATGTATCAGTTACTGAAAATCAGTTATTAGGAAAATGGAAAGGTAAACTAGTTCAAATGGACTGGTCTAAAACTGATATCATTAATAAAATAGATATTGAACTAACGATCAATAAAGATGAGAACACAGGTACTTTAATTTCATCTTTAACAAGTAATAATCAGATTATTCAAGATGATATAATTCTATTAGACAATACACTATACTTTGAGAATACGAAGCTTAATTTACCTCATTTAACATATAAGGCTTCTATTCCTAGTGAATTAAATTATGACTTATTATCTGCTGATCTAAATTTAAAATCATTCGAAGGAAATAAATATTTAACAGCTACACTAGATACTTACATAAAAGCATGGAATGAAACAGGTGTACCAACTCGATTTGTACTTAAAAAAGTTGTTGGATTTGAGAATAGTACAGAAGAATTAACAGATGATGTATTAAAGGCATTATCAGAACAAGAAGAAAGTTTTATCAAACTATACCCTAACCCTTTTGTAAATGATTTAGTGATCTCTTACAGTTTAGAAAAACAGGCTAATGTAGAGGTGCAAATCACAGATTTAGCAGGGAGCACTCAATCTACAATAGCATCTGAAAAATTACAAAGTAAGGGAGCGCATCGTTATTTCTTCAATGCTTCTCAGTTAAAAAAAGGAGCATATGTTATTGCTGTAATTGTTGATGGAGAAAGAAAAACAAGAATCATCGTAAAAAAGTAAAACCATGAAAAAGATATACATACAAATAATTCTGTTTTTATTCATTTTTGGAATAACTACAATACAGGGGCAATTTTTAGAACCTTCTAATGTCACTAATGATTTTATTGATCCAATAGGTGGAGGTGATTTTGATATTATTGTACCTCCTAATCCATGCGGAAATAACTGTGCAGAACCTAACGATATTGATTTTACTTTTGACAGTTCTTTAGGTAGAGCACTAATTAATAATGCAGCTATAGAAGATGCAGAAGGTAGAAATTTAAGAGATTGGTACAACAGACAGACCAATAGAATGAGGCAATTTCTAAGTAGTTATTATGGACAAAATTTTTTAAGTTTTGAAGATGCTAGAGCATACCTGTTTAGAGAAAGTGAGAACCTAAATATTCAATTAAACTTACCCAAAGTCCAAAAGGTTCTTGATGGATTAAGGCATGGACCAGATAATAAAAAAAGAATAGGTTTAAAAGGCTTGAGTGCTTTACGCCAGAGAGAATCAGAGCTTAGAAATGGAAATACAGTTAATTCATTATACGCAGATATAAAGGTTAATGGAATACCACTGAGAAACCTAAATGATATAGGAGCTATTAATAGAGAAAGAAATAAAATTTTAAATGGTTTTATTGATGTATTATGGCAAAGTCATTATCATGGATATACACATCAAGTTACTAATAAACGATCTTTTATTGGAGAAATTAAGGATAAAGCTACTAAGGAAAAAGTTAACTTTTATGATGGACAATCTTATTGGGATCGTTTAAGCTTGATGCAGTATTTAATACATACTGAACAAATTAAAAGAAGAGGCTATGTAACCCCTGCAATAGTTAGCGGTGATTTGGCGAGAGCTTTTGGATTATTTGCAGGTCGATCTGATATTGCTACCGAAAGCTTTATTAGAAGATTAGCCCAAGCTAAGTATTCAGAAAATATGTCTGTTTTTCATCCAGATTATTGGAAACTTATTTTAAAAAGAGATTATAACAGTTCTCCCTTACATGTTGCACAGTCAAAAAGTAAACATGAACAGTTAAAACAAACTGAGCTTAAAAAATTTATTAACAATACAGCTTTAGGAGCAAACAACAGTGTCGATTACTTAGTAAGACGACTTGGAATAAAAGATGAATATGAATACGAATGGTTGAATGAAAATGCTAGTAAGGCAATAGAGTATAAGAAACGAATTCAAGAAGAATTAAGCGAAAGTGCAACAGGTGAATATGGAAATGCACTAGGAGGAGATTTTAATTTTTCTTATGGAGACCCTAACTCAGAAATACCTATTGTACCATCTTCTAGATTTATAAAAACAGATATTAGAAATGGTGGGCTAGTTCAAAAAATGATTGAAGAGTTAAATATAACAGACTCTTATGAAAAAGAATACCTGTATAATAATACTGATGAAGCTAATAGATTACGAATATTAGCCGATCAAAATACAGTCAATAATTCTATTTTACCAGAAGTAAAAGATTATATAAAAGGACAAACCGAACTAGGAGGAATTCAAAGGGATTTAAACTTTAAATTCAGACAACAATCTGGAAAATTAAATAATAGATCAGATCAGGAGTACACTCATTTTGCTACTAACGGTATTTACAATATGTATCAAATGACCGATGGTTCAAGGGTTTTAGAAAGTCCAAATCGTTTGTTATTAGATAAAAATGGGCACTTTAATGTATTTAACACCACAGAACCTAGTAACTATAAATATCATTACATTAAACTTCAAGGAGAAAAAAAGTGGTCAAGATATCTGATAAAACACCCAACAAGTACTAAAGAAGAACTAGAAACACTTTTTGAGTTAGGAGCGGTAGAAGGTGCTAAATTTATTGGAAGTTATGTACTTCCAATAGAGGACATAAAAATAGTTATCACTGGAGAAGACTTTAACGGTCAAAATGTATCTAGGTGGAAAGCTGGAGGTATGCTTATTCTTGATTTAGCAGGAGGGAAAATTTTTAAAGCTGTTGGTGGAATTATTAAAGTAGGAACAAAACAGTGGAGAATTGTAGTAAAAGAGGGTAATAGATATTATACAAAGGTCATAAGGGCAATGTCTGAGGCAACAGTTACACTATATAATAGATATGGTGGTGAAGCTATTGTTAAACGTATTGATGAAGCCTTGAGAAGAGGAGAACTTGCAGACGATATTGTAGAGGAAGGTGGAGAAGTTTTAAAAGATATATCTGAAAAAAAGGGAAGAAAATTAAATTGGGAAGAGGTAAAAGCGTTATTCAAAAGAGGTATTGATTTCAATAAAAGAGCATCATTTAAATATCGATATAATGAAGTTACTTTACAAGGAATTAATGGGAAACGAGGAAAAAGATTAGATACGTATATTCCAGGAATTGCTATCATATCTAGAAAGGCAACAACTTTAAGTAATATTAAAATTAGTACTTTTAAAAACTATTTACGAGAGTTAATAACTAAATACCCTAAAGGTGCACCAATAAACGCCCCAAAATTTGGAGATTTTTTTAAAGGTAAAGTTTTGGAAGGAGAATACTTTTTAGAAATACCTTTGTCTAATAAAACTTTTTTTGAAAATAGTTTTGAATTTAAAAAAGCTTTGAGCGATTTTAATTCTAGAAATAACGTTTTAATTAAAATAATATATTTAGCTGAATAATGGAATTAAGAAGAATATTTCAAGAAATTAATTTTACAAACAGATATGAAAAGATTTGTGAGAGTTCAGTAGAATTCGAAAAAATAATGTCTGGAAATAATATTAGTTTATATGAAGAAGTCTTTGAATTTCTGGAGATTAAACACAAATATAACTCCAATGGTAGTTTTTTTTCTATTACAGATAAAAAAGAGGATATTGTCTTGAATTTACATTTGGTTTTGAAAGGTGGGATAATAGAAAGTTTTCTTTTTATTAAAGAAAATGGAGTCCAAAAAAAAGGAATAGATAGATTTGATTTCATTCCAGAAGAATTAAATCTTCCATTTAATAGAGAAAAATACAACTTACCTAGATATTCATCGAAACAAGAATTAACAAGTATGGTATCACAAATTTTTAATATATACAGTGATATAAAAGAAAAAATTTTCAATTCTTAAATTAAATACCAGCTTATTAATAAGCTGGTATTAAAAAAATGATGAAAAAACATATCATATTTACAGTTGTAAGTTTATTAAGTTTTAATATTTCCTTCAGTCAAATAGATTCTATATCACTTCCTAAAGGAGGCATAGATACTTTTGATTTTAAAAAGAAACATCATAGTATCTATTTTACGAAAGACAATGAAGTTTTTTTCAATAAAAAAAGAATACGCTTTTGGGATCAACTTTCTTCATCTATTTTAGAAGAAGAAAGAGAACCTAAATTTAACGCTGTAAATGATATAGTCATTTATGCGGATAAAAAAAGTCATTATTATGATCTTCAAAGGATCAAAAGTGAAATAGGAAAAGTTTGGGAAGGTTTTTTTCATTACAAGAGTGACAGCTTTACAAATAATAAATGTATTTCTATTTATGTAAAAAACTCTTATTTAAAAAACAAAACTATTGGAAAAGGTTATGATATTTACTTTGACAAGGAAATTATTTATACTAAAAATGAATCTCTTAATTCAGATATACAACCTCCCAAGTTAAAAGCTATAGCAGAAAGTAATACTTTTTTTGTATGGCAAACATATTTTAGTGAAATTATTTTTAACAATAATATAAAAACGATCAAAGAGTATCTTTCTAAGATAGATTATGCCACAACAAGTATTAATCATTTTTCTTTTGATCCATTAGATCCTAAAGAACATAATTTTGAACTACAAAAACTCATAAATGATAAAGAAGTAATTTTCTTAGAAGTAACATATTCTATAAGTTATGGAGCATACTTTAAAGGGTTATCAAAAATTCATAAAAGAAGATATAAGGATTTATCTCATGGAGATTTAAAAAAACCTTTTCTTTTAGAGATACCTACACCCTATATAGAATATCTAAAAGATAATGGTTTAGATTTATTTAAAAGTGAATAATATTATGATTCGAGAAGATTTAAAATTTAGCGATCATTTATCAAAAATTTATACTAATATCAACTATTATGATAGATATAAGAAGTTAAGTGATGAATATAACACAGAAGAAGAAAGGTTAGAAAAAGCAGATAAGCAAGTTGTTTTGGAAATTTTAAAAGAGTTAGGTTATTCAGAGGCAAAGTATGTTGCAGCAGAGTCTTTCTACCAAATCAACCAAGAATTACAAAATCATATTTTTTATTTCCATACTAGTTTGAAATATGGAGTTGCTGAATTGATATTCGGAGTTCTTAAAAGTGATAAAGAAAAGCAAGAACTTATTGGGGGTACTGCATCTAAAGTCTGTAAATTAATTGAAATTAACAAATCATCGCTTACTGAAGGTTATATAAAAAAACCTCGATTTAGAACTTACGAAGAGTTGAAAGAAATTTTAGAACAAGCTTTTTCATTATATGAAGATTTAAAGAAAGAATTTATAAAAATTTACAAATAGAATCGAGTATGAAGATATGGATTAACTCTCTATCTATAATAACCCAAAAAGTAAGCAGGTTTTCCTGTTTGTATTTTTGACTATCATTATAATTTTTACATTATTAATTCTTGCAAATGCAAGAGATGTGTGCAGATTATTTTCATGATATTACATAATTTAAAGTCCATGGTTTAAACATAAACATGGGCTTTTTTACAAAATCTATGGTGTGGTAGCTCCGAAATATTGACGATAAATAACGTTCCTTTAACCTATATTTTTATCGCCTTTTTAGGTTTTTCATTAACCGTGGATTCTGTAATTTCATCTTTAGTATTCTCCGTTTTAGTAATAGTATTTTTAATCTTTCGATCAAGGTTTTCTAATTCAGATTTTATAGCTTTTAATTCATTTTCTTTACGCCATTTAGCGTGAACTACTTCGCTAAGTGTAGGTATATGTATTTCATTTTTGCTAAGTTTCTCCTGCTCACTTTCAAGTAAAGAAGGAATTTTTAGCAAAGCATTTAAAAAATTAGAAGCAGCTAATTGAGGATCGGAAGCCATTAATCCATTATTGTAGGTGTACTTAATATCTCCTTTACCAAGTACAAAAAAACGATTGATATTAAAATCAAACTCATCTTTCATAGAAGCTTCTGTTTTAATAAGCAGCGTAAATCCATACAAGCTACCAATACTTCGGTATTCGCCTCTAGTATTCATTTCTTTGGATAGTTCGTTTAGCTTTTTCCCAATCTGATTGATACTAGAACTATCCAAATTTTTTAATTGAATAGGGTTCAAGACAGTTCCGTTTTCATCTTTCTTAAGATTAGTTAAGAATTGCTTCTGGTCAGCTGTCATTGAAGCTATTCTTTCTTTGCCAAGTTCTACCAATTGGCAAAGGTCTTTTAATTTGTTTTTGGAAGTCCATTTAGAATTGTGAAATGCCTTTCGTTCACTTTCTAGAGCAGTTATCTTCTTTTCCAATTTAGCTTTTTCTAATAAATCTGTATTTCCTGATAGTATTGCTACATATTCAGAGAAATTCATTCCAGACTTTTCATCCATGCCACCTTCATCTATGGTTCGTTTTCCTAAATTATTTGTTTTTAACTGATCTATAAAAAGTTGCTTGTTATGCAGTAGATTAAATTTGTAACTATCTAAAGATTTTTCTACTGCATAAATAATTACATCAACTTTATTGTTGCCGAAATGTTTAGCAATTTCATTACCCTTTCTAATGGCTCTACCATCTCGTTGCGCTAAATCACTTGGTCGCCAAGGAGTATCCAAATGATGGATGGCTACAGCTCTTTGCTGTGCATTAACTCCTGTTCCTAACATTTCGGTAGAACCAAAAAGCACCCGAATTTTCCCTTGATTCATTTGTGTAATAAAATCTTTGCGTGCTTTTTCGCTTTTTGCTTCTTGAATAAATCGCACTTCAGAAGGAAGAAGTCCATAATCTTCTATAAGTTTACGTCTGATTTCTGAATATGGATTCCAAGTATTAGGTTTGTAAGTTCCTAAATCTGAGAACACAAATTGAGTACCTTTTTGCGCTTGAAATTTATGATAATATTCACTGATTTTTTTTGCACAATGCGAGGCTTTATTATCTATGTGATCATTGTATTCAGATGAAATCATCCGCATATCCAAGGACATTTTACGAGCATAATTGGTAGCAATTAGCATTTTTGCTTTTTCTTCTTTTTGAGAAAGTGGAGGTCTCCCTAAAAGTGTAGCGTTCCCTGTTTTAGCAAACTCCATTAATTTATAGATAAACTCTTCCTGTTCTGGAGTCGGAGGGATATTGTATAGTATTTCATTTTTTTCTGGACGATCTATACCAATATCTTTGGCTGTACGATAATCAGTAATTTCCGAATAGAATTGAGCTAATTCTGGGACTTTAATAAAGTATCTAAAACGTTCCTTTTGTACGATTGTATTAGTTACAGAAAATTCATAATCTGTTGTTTTCTTAGCATAAATAGCAGCCCATGCATCAAAGCAATGAATATTTTGCTGTTCGAGCGCTTTAGGGCGTAAGTATTTGAATAATAAATACAACTCTGTTAGTGAGTTAGAAATGGTAGTTCCTGATAAAAATGTAGCACCTAAATCCTTACCCGTACGCTGTTGAATGGTACGTAAAGCAAACAATAAATTTATGGCTCTTTGGCTTCCTTGTGAATTTCCTAATCCAGCGACCCTATCATGACGTGTATTGAACATTAGGTTTTTAAACTTATGACTTTCGTCTACGAAAAGGTGATCTATTCCCATCATTTTAAAATCTATGATATCGTCTTTTTTTTCTGCAATATCATGGGCTAACGACTTTAGTTTTACTTCTAAATTTTCTTTTCTTTTTTGCATCCCTTTAATCATACCTCTTGAGATTTCTTCACCTTGTTGCTCCAAAGTCCACAAGTTATCTTCTACATTGTCTAATTCTGCTTGTAAAATTTCTTGCTGTACTTCTGCGGATTGTGGTATTTTCCCAAATTGATCATGTGTTAAGATAACGGCATCCCAATTATTATTTTTAATATCTCCAAAAATGCGCTGACGTTTACTAGGGGTAAAGTCTTGCTTTCCTGGATATAATATTCGAGCATTGGGATAAGCTTTTCTATAAGTTTCGGCAATCTCGTGGACATTAGCTTTTAAACCAATAATCATTGGTTTATTGGCTAAACCTAACCTTTTTAGTTCATAAGAAGCACAGCACATAACTAAGGTTTTTCCTGCTCCAACTTCATGATCACAGATTGCACCACCATTGTTTTTTATCATCCAGATGACATCCTTTTGGCTATTGTATAAATCTTCTATACCTAGTCCTTTTCTATCTAATTGAGGAAAACTTTGATGACTACCATCGTATTCTGGACGAACAAAGCAATTGAAGGTATTATTATATAAGTTTGTTAACCTATTTTTGAAATCATCATTTTGTACTTGTAGCCAATCAATAAATTCGTTTCGTATTTCATCAATTTTACTGTTAGCGAGTTGAATAGCTTCACTGTCTGGAATCTTTACTTCCTTTTCTCCAAGAACTATCTTTTTTGTGATTTTTGGTGTAGTATTTACTAAAGCATGTTTTAATAGGGCAATTCCATCATAATTTCTGCTTTCACTTTTTACATTATATTTACTCCATATCGTTGCATTTTTTTGTTTGCAATTCACGGAGAATTCATCACCATTCGGAGCATAATGAATTTTCACCTCGGTATCGAATAAATGAGAAGCAAAACGACTATAAATTCCTGATGGTATCCAACGTTCCCCAAGATTAAAATCTAATTCTTCAAAAGTAATTCGGCGTGGAAAAACAGCCTGTAATGCTTTTAAAGAGTCTTTAGCTTCAGAATCATCTGGATTCAATTGGATATGCGCTTCTATTTGACTTGCTTTTTGGATTACATTTCCAGCTAAAAATTTATCACTAACTTGATATTCGTTCTCTATTGGATGATAATGTATTCGCTCACCTAGTACAGTTTTTAACTCTTCTTGGGGTATCTTGCTGATTTGCTCCATATACTCTAAATCCACACTTGAAAATTTATTCAAAGAAGCACTTAGGGCTTCATTCGGAGTTTTAATAGATTCGATTTTATCTGAGTTAAAAGCTACTGGACGAAAGAAGATATCTGCTTTTCTAAAAGAATCTCCTTGATTACGTTCGAGATAAAGTATTTCATTACTAACAGCGTCCATTTTTAAAAACTTTAAAGAACTAGGTGCATTTAAATAGCCACTTGTTTTTACGAAAGCGTCATAATACTCGTTAAGTTGTTCACGTAATTTTGGTTGCTCAACCTGAGTATTATATTCCTTAGTGTATAACTCAAAATAAGTATCTCTTAAAGGAATATATTTTTCTATTTTTCTTCGCTGTAGTGAATTCAGTAATAGAGGATGAAAAGTTGGGGTATTAGGAAATGATTTTAAATAGCCGATTTGATTGTCAAAATATACCAAACAACCTTCTTTATAATGATCTAATACAGGATCAGTAAATGGTTGAGGTCCATTTACAGCTTTGGGTGGTTTTAGGTTACTTTTTTTACTTGCAATACCTGACTTAAGTTTCTTCTTTTTCCGTTTTTTAGGTTTGTAATTAGGGTCTCGTTCTTCTTCCGAAAAATTGAATAAATCGTATAATGTTATTACCGATTCTTGTTGTGTTATTTCTTGCTTTTTAAGAGGTTGATCAACAACAGATGCAATTGTTTTTAGTTGTTTGTTTTGATATAATTCTCTATCTAAGTTTTGTTCTATGTTGTTTTGTAAGAGCATTCCAAAATCATTAGCAATAGCTTCTGGTGTTCCATCATGCCAATAAATGGTTGCAGCTTTTCCATAAGGATCTGTATCAATGCTGTATTTGGTAAAGAGCACGTTTTTTTGTCCCTCAAAAAGACGATTACTAGGAGTCTTTTCTTCTGTTATGTAGCTTTCTATAAATTTGTGTTCTAACTCTGAGAGTTGTTGTTTTTGACTGTTTTTTTGTAGTAGAATAAAATCGCTACCAACTTCTGTACCTGCATTTTCTATGAATAGGTTATTGGGTAATCGGATAGCAGATACTAGTTGCATATTTTCTAACAGTTTTCTACGAATAGGTTCATTTCTAGAACTATTTAAAACACCTTGTGAAGTAATGTAAGCTAACAGACCACCTTCGCGTAATGTATCTACACCTTTCAAAAAAAAGTAGTTATGAATACTTTTAGATGCTTGCACACGAATCTCATCATTACTTTTTGAAAAATCAGGGTCAAAAACACTAATATCACCAAATGGAATATTGCTACTTACGACATCAAAATGGTTATGATATGCTTTGTCTATGGTCTCAAAACCTTTTCCAAATACTTTGGTTTCAGGTTGCGTATATTGAAGTATTTTTGAAGTAAGTAGATCCTTTTCAAATGCAACTGGGTTATTTTTACCAAAGACAGAAGTGAAAATCCCCATACCTGCTGATGGATCTAAAAATTTATTGACTTGTATTTCATTGTTTTGAAAAGTCCTACCAATTTCCTCCACCAATGCATTAGGAGTGTAAAAAGCGGTTAGAACGCTACTTTTTATGCTATCCGCATAACTTTTATATAATTTTTGACTTGAAGTGTTCTCTTGTAAAATTCGATGAAGTTCTCCAACTAAAGGGAATAGATCTAACTCAGAATTGGACCAGTAAGTGATGTCATCTAGTGAGTTTGCAGGTTGTAAAACACATTTTAGACCACCAAAACCAACATATTTTTTTAATAGTTTAAGTTCTTCTTCATTAGCTTGCCTTTTTAATTTTCCCAGAGTTAAAGCTGTTTGTATAGCTGCTATATTATCCTGAAGATGCTCTTTTTTAGAAAATCCCATAGTACTTTAGATTGATAATTTTTGAAATTACCAACCCACTACACTCGATTTTATGGAATATGAATAATGGCTTTGCTTTACTGAGCAGTGGTATTACTTTGCCTTTTGATTAGGTACAACTGTCTTATGCGTTGAATTAGTCTAATAGGCAGGATGAAAACCCCTATAATAGATGATAGAAATAATTTCAGAATAAAATAAATGACCCAACCAATAACTGGTAAGACTAAAAAAATCCTTGGGGTAATACTATTTAAAGCTTTCCAACCAGCTACGAGAGCAGCTCCTATATAGAAACCTTGAAAAATTAAAAGCCCTTTAGGAATGTCCGAAGCTTTTAGTTGAGCGTTACCTATAATGGAATTTTGATACAGTAGATAAGTACAGATCACTAACCCAAAAACAAACATTACAAAAAATTCATTGTAAATTTTCTTTTTGACAAATCTATTTTCTACAGAATTATTAGAATACTTCATCCTTTACATGGCTATTAAATTTTCTTCTATCCAAATTTGAATTACACCTGTCAACTCAGTGTATAATGCCATATACATTTCGCTATTTTCAAAGTCTTTGTCTATGTTATATTGACTGAATAAGGGTAAACTAATTGGATATATTTTTTCTGTGAATTCGCGCAAATCTCCATCTTTAATTTCACGATTAAATTCATTGCAAATGATGTCAAAAAGCATATCCATTTTTGAAAATGGTAAATCAGAAAACAATGTCGTGTTTGCAATATGAGAAGCTTCTACATGGTTATGATTAGTGCTAATAGCTTCGGTATAGGCTTGTGATGCTAATTCACTACGCGCTACTAAAAAATCATTGTTTTTTGCCAATTCAGGATAACTATAGTTTAAATGTTCTTTTAATCTCAATTGAAAATAAGACAGGTCTTGTTGGTTTTTGTCACTCATAATGGTTTATTTAGAAAAGAAAATACTGAAAACCAAATAATTGGTTATCAGTATTTAATTAAACGATATTTTAAGTTTTTTATTTTTTCTTTCTTTGAGGGAACTCAAAAGAAGTTTTTGCGTCAGTTCCAATAACTAAATAGGCATCAAAAGTTTTTTTAGCTTTACTTTTTAGTCCTTTCAATAGCGGAGTTTTACCTTTAGTCAATAATGTTTCTACAGCTTTTTCTGAAATAATTTTTCCGCAAATACTTCTAAATAGCAGCCAATCACAACCATCATTAGTACACTTAGCAACTTTTGGAAATAATTTAACGGAAGCTTTGTTGCATTTCGGGCACTGCAATAATTGTTTTGGACTGGTTTTTATTTCAGTATTTAAAATTTCAGTAGTAATTTGTTTTGTGTATTGCTTAATAGAATTTTGAAAATCAGTTACACTCATTTCTCCCTTTTCGATGTTGGCTAATGATTTCTCCCATTCTCCTGTCATTGTTACATTCGAGATACTTTTGTTTTTTACAATTTCATATACTTGTAAACCCTTTTCAGTGGGTACAAGAGATTTCTTTTTTCTTTGTATGTAATTGCGTTTGAATAAAATTTCAATAATATTGGCTCGTGTTGCTGGAGTCCCTAAACCAACTTCTTTTATTGCTAATCTTTCTTCTTCATTTTCAATTCTTTTTCCTGCATTTTCCATAGCAGATAGCAATGTAGTTTCAGTCAATAAGGGTTTAGGCTGAGTTCGTTTTTCTTGTAAAGATGTATTTCTAATTTTTATTGATTCGCCTTCTTTAACCTCGGGTAATTGAGGGGTGTTTCTTTGACCAAAATAACCTCTAATTCCTCGCCATCCTTCCGATATAACAACGATGCCAGTAGTTGTAAATAGTTGGTCTTTAGCTTTACATTTTATATTGGTAACCTCTTTTACACAAGGAGCTGATACAGATTCTAATATCCGAGATGCAATTAATTGATAAATCATGCTTTCTTCTTTAGTTAAATCTAAAGCTGTATTTTCAGTAATTAATAGTGCATGATGATCGGTTACTTTCTCATTATTAATAATTCGTTTTTGTAACTTTTGTGTTCGTAACTTCTTTGCGTGTTCCTTTAAAGATTCATTTTTTTCTAAGCTTAGTATTAATTCTGGGATTTGATGCCACATGTCCTCAGAAATATATTTACTACCAGTTCTTGGATAGCTGATAAGCTTTTTTTCATATAGGGATTGAGCGATTTTTAATGTTTGAGAAGCAGACAAATTATACATTGTATTGGCTTCTTTTTGCAATCCTGTTATATTATAAAGTAATGGAGGTTGCTCTCTTTTTTCCTTCTGCTCAGATTCAATAATAACTACAGATTTTAAAGTGTTAAGAACCTCTATGCTCGCTTCGGCTTCCTTTTTAGAGGAGAATGAAGCTTCAGAAAGCGTATGGAATACAATACCATTACTACTATGTTGTAGTTTAACTTTCCAATATAACTCTGATTGAAATTTTGTGTGTTCTAGGTAACGTTCACATACCATAGCTAGTGTTGGAGTTTGCACCCTTCCTAAAGAATACACACCATTATTGGCTTGTGTGCTTAACGCTTGAGTTGCATTAATTCCGATCAACCAGTCTGCCTGATTACGAGCTTTAGCAGATTCATATAAGCTATCGTAATTTGTGCCTTTTTGCAAATTTTGAAACCCTTCAGTAATCGCTTCATCAGTTAAAGAACTTATCCAAAGACGTTCAAAAGGTTTTTTGCAATTCAAAAAATGGTAGATATATCTAAAAATCAATTCCCCTTCACGCCCTGCATCAGTTGCTACTATAATTTTATTGCAGCGATCAAAAATCTCTTTAATGATTTGTAGCTGTTCTAAAGCACGTTTGTCATTTCTATATTCGTTCTTTATTTTGATTTGACGAGGGACTAATAAAAATTCTTGAGGAATGATTGGTAAATTGTCTTTTTGAAAACTTTTAATACCATATATTTCTGGCATTGCTAATCCTACTAAATGTCCAAATGCCCATGTAATGGCATATTCTTTACCCAACCAATATCCATTTTTGCGTTGAGTAATGCCCAAGTGTGCAGCTAGATCGCTAGCTACACTGGGCTTTTCTGTAATAATAGCTATCATTTTTATAGCTTTTTACCTTTTTGTTTTGTGGCTTTTTCATCCACTTTTTGCACTTCCCCTTTACCAGTTTCTTGACTTACTTTGTCTTTTTTATTGTTAGGATTTTTAAAAGAAAAATCAATTTTACTTCCCTTGTCATTTAATTTTAAATACCCTTTGTAAGCATCTCCATTTCTACTAATAAAACCGTCTATATAAATCGTTTTCCCATCCTTCAAGAGCGTACGTTGATCCTCGGTCAATTCTTTACCTCTAATCATTTTAGGGATTTCATTCAAAGGAGCATCATTCTTTTTTTGCTGTTGATTTAGAATAGGTTTATCAAATAGAAATTCTACATAACGTTTATCAGCATTAAATTGAACCTTCGCGTCAAACTCTTTTCCTTTAGAAGAAATCATTCCATTAAGTTGTAATGGTTTCCCTTCTTGTAAAGTTTGTTTTTGTTGATCATTCAGAGTTATTCCTTTAATCTCATTAGGGATTTTAATGTATTCAGCTTTTAAAGCAACCAATTCATTGGTTAATCTATCTATACTAATAATAGAAGGGATCATTTCACCTGTTTTTAAGTTATGCAGATCTACTATACGCCCCATGTTGCCAGTCTCTTTTAAGTTTTTTTTATCCGCATCGCTAAACTCATGACCAAAAAATGGATAGTTAAGCATAGGTTCTCGTCGAATACCATGAATAGCCATAGTTACCTTTCCTTCTTTATTTGTTTGTAAAGACAAGCGAGCATCTAATCGACTGAAAGCAGTGCCTACATTAAAACTAACAGGTACTAGTTCATTGGTTTTGTATCCTTTTAACAAACCATCTAGTAAATTTCTTTTTTCTAACTTTTCTTTGGTGATACCCAGACTACCGAGAGTTTCCCAATCAATATCTTTTTCTTGATAGCGGTATTCACTTTCTTGATTTGTATTTTCTGTTGAATGAGTCTCGGTTTTTTTACTAGTTCCATTAGGACTAATTTCTTGGTGCTGTACTTCTAAATCTTTTGCTTGTGTTTCCATTTGTGGTTGTTTTTTATGATTAAATTTTGCAATCTCTAATTCATGATTATCCATCATTTTACTCATTGATTGTGTTGGGTTTTTTAATTGCTCTTTGAAAATTTTGGTGATTTTTTCTATTTGCTTAAGAGGCACTTTAAAAAATTTAAAACGTGAAGGGTCTTTTGCTTGGCGGAAATAATTAGAAAAGAAATTAGATAGCATATCTCCATTTTTATCTACTTTGAGAAAATCGTTTTGATTTGCTTCTTTAGGATCAGTTGTTTCTAAATTGCCATCTTTGTCTAATCCTTTGACCGCTTTAATTTCATTTGTTTCTTGGTCTAGCACCAACAAAATATCCGAGAACTGCTCGGGTAAATCTTGATTAACATCATTCATTTTATTATGATTTACGATTAGTATTTGTTCGAAATTATAATCCTGAACGATGTAGAAATACGAGTGATTTAAATTGTCACTTCATGACCTCTTATAACTTATTTTGGCGTTACGGGGTTTTTAAATAAAGCTTTTATGAAATGGTTTATATCCGAGAGTCGATAGTATGTTTTACCACTTATAGCATAATAGGGCAATTTTCCAGAGGAACGATATCGTTGAAGAGTTCTGGAACTAACTTTTAAGATCGTTAGTACATCTTGATTGTCTAGTAATTGTTCACCTTCAATTACGTTTTTTTGTCGTTGTAAACGAGCTATTTTTTCGTCTAATAAGTCAAAACGATCTTGAATGCGATCCATCCAAGCAAAAAATTCTCTTCTGTCTAATTCCATCTTTTAGTGAGTTAAAATGATGGAACAAAAGTGGAGTAGTTATTGGGTATTCATACCCAAGTAGATGCCAATTGGCAATGGTTTTTTATTGGTGAGAATGCTTTTTTATCTATCACTTTCACCTAAATGAGTTTCTAAAGCTTGTTTTAACTGATCCAAGAATAGTGTTCTGCTATCTGTGCGATATTTCATTCGATGATAAGTGTGGTGTATATCTCCTAATTTTATATCAAAAATCTGTTCAAAAACATTCGCAATTTTACGGATATTTGATTTAGGGATTGACTTAGATATATGTAAGGCGTAGATAAGCTCTATCATAGAACTTTTAGAGTTTGACCAGTCTAAATTACCTACATTTATAGAATTTCTAGGAGATTCATCAATTTTACTATTCACATAAATATGAAGTTTCTCCTCAGCTTTTATTAATGAAAATACTGAATCATAGAAAGTAGAAAATTGAAGATCAAAAAAAGTAAAAGTTTGATCTCCTGAGTAAACAATATCATCATTTTTTTGTCTTAAAAAATAAAGATAATCCTTATCAGTTCTCCCTGATTTTATATACTGGTAAAATGAATTACTATGGTAGTACCTTTTATTAGATTTTGAAACCTTCTCAAGGTAATTTGTGTAGTGTTGTATATTTTTTTGAGCATTTCCAATTGGGCATGTAGTCTCTATACAATACACATGCTTGTAGAAAATTAAAAGTCCATGTATTTCGGGTTTTATTTCTTTAAAAAAATGAATTTCTTCTTCCTCAGTGCTAAAATTAAAGTCTAATAAGTGCTTTTTCATAAGCTCTAATTTCTCATGGAGATATGAAATCATTTTTCTTGCAATTTCTATTTCATTTGATTCGAATTTAATAGATCCGTATTTGTCTCGTACTTCATTCAATATTTCATCAAAAAACATATTCATTTGATCAACATTTTTAGATTAAACAACCAAAACGTCCAGGGAATATCACTAGATAACCAAACTACTAGTGTATAAACCTAGAAAAACTAAAAAATAATCTAAATGTTGATTGGGAGGTTTTAAGACAATAAATAATAATGAACGTTGTTCATCCTCTAATTCACCATCTTAAGTAAAACTAAAGGATATTTTGATAAACGTAAAATAGTTATAAATATTAGGTGTTTTTCAATAAATATTCGTAGATAACTGATTAATTTGAGTTATATTAAAGAAATGAGAACGCATTTTTTAGGATTTTCGCAACTTTTAAAATGTATAAATAAAATGACGTTCGTACTTTTTGTATAGAAAAAAGTTAGTATATTAGCGTATACCAAAGCGCATACGGCATTAATAGTTTTGGTAAATTTAATAAAAACAAACTTGCTTATTTACAAGTGTTTATGTTTTTTGAAGTGGGGCTTAGGATAGCTCGTCGGGCTCATAACCCGAAGGTCACAGGTTCGAGTCCTGTTCCCGCTACTAGATTTGACATGGCTTTCGAGAAATTGAAAGCCTTTTTTAATTATTTTCCTAAAACATTTAGAGCTGATTAAGGATCATTACTAAATGTTGTGTCTTATAGAGTTGGTAACAATATTAAAAGCTTTAAATCCAGAACCCTCCACTTCTTTAAATCAATGTACAAGTATAGTGTAAGCTACTTCCTTGGTTGTATCTTTGTTATTAAACATATTTCTAAGTTTTTTACAAATTACATATGCTTTTTTTAATATCAGGGTAGAGTTTAAATAAAATTTGACCTCTTTGTAGTTGTTTTTCAGTTCAATCCGTTTTTGGTTTGTATAATAAATAACGACTCCTAGCTAATAATTGTTTTAATATATCTTCATTATCAAAAATTCAGAAGTGTATGTTTTGTTATTTTTCTTTTGAAGATGAAAAAGTGGGCAAATGAATTTGAAAAAATAAATTTATCAGTGAGAATCTTTTTTAGATTAAAATTAGCTCTTTGTAAGTTTAAAAAATTAAGCTAGATTGAATCATGCTTTTATAATCGATATTTACATTTTTTCTTTCTTTTGGAAATCTGTATTTGTATTAATTAAATTTAAGTAATGTTTACTTTCTGAAAGTAATATTTTAATAATTTCAAGCTTTTTATCTTTCTTGTATAAATCTTCTATCCCAAAATTACTACAGTAGTCTATAAAATGATAAAATCTTGTTTTAGGAATTTTTAATGTTTTATAAAAAAAAACTTCACCAAACTCATCTTTTAATTTTCTAGGGAAATTTTCTTTAAAGTTTAGTTTCTTCATTAGTTCCTTTTCTTTTTTCCAAGCCAAATTTGGTAGCGCTACACTTGCGCCAACACCAAAAGAATTCAAAGGAGAAGATGTTATTATTGGTTTTCTTAAATGAATTTCATCTTTTCCCAATTTCATTGACATTATTTCATAGGCCGGAATATTTCTTATATCATCTACAAGATTTTTGACAATTTTTCCAATTGAATCTTCAGGTGTTTTGCGTACATCTAACTCTAAAAAACCTGACATTTTTTTTTGAATTTTCACTTCGTCCAATTCAATGAATTCCGAATCTAAAAAAACTTTAAATAAAGTGTTATCGTAAATTTCTTTATCTACAAATATTAGTTTTGTCTTAAACTGAATGTTACTAATTTTTATTGAATCTCCAATTTTAGCAAGAATTGTAAACTCTCCTCTTGAATTAGATACACTACCTTTTTGAGTTTTTAAGTTTAGAATGTGTGAATTTTGAATTCCTTGATACGAAGAATTCAGAATAACACCTCTTATATTCTTTTCTTGAGAAAAGGAAAACTGTGCTATTAATAAAAATATGGAAAACAAAAATATTTTCATTTGTCTCTCTAAAATATGTAAAGTAATCTTCTTCCTAATGAGTATAAGCTAAAATTTGTACACTTAATTACTACTAATCTTTTTTGAATTCACTAAACGCTCGTCCTTTAGATAGAAAATACCGTCAACTGCATTAGGAATATCCATAATCTCGCCTTTATATCTCATTCCTTCTAGCCATACAATATTAGATCTGCCTATCTTATTCTTTTTTATTTCGTTAATATTATCTTTATTTTTCAACGAAAGATAAACAAAATCAGAATCATATTTATTGTTAATATAGTATTCTAGTCCACCTTTTTTACTCCTAACTTTTGTTTTTCCCAAACCTAACATTCCTTTAAAACCAAACTTTCCTTTAAAAGGAGTAAAAGCCATAACATAATATCTTTCTCCATATTCTTTTTTCAAATAGACCCCCATCTTTTTCTTATTATATTTTTTAGAAACTCTATAATTTTTAATAGAATTTGGATTAGATAATAGATGAGATGTAGCAGCCCAGAGCATTATTTTCTTGTTTGGGTATTTTTTATTAGCTAGAAATTTTACGTTTGAAGCCATTCTTTTATCCCTATTACTTCTTTTATAATTTTTCCGATATACGGACTGTAAATTATTAGTTACTTCTGACCAAAAGTCATTAAAAAGATTATCTTTCTTTTCTATTTTACTTAACTCTTTTCTTATTTCTCGAAATTTATTATACAGAAGTAATGTGTCCTGAGGGGCTCTTTTAGAAAAAGAATAACTTCTATCTGCAACGGTATTTATTGCATTGTAAAAAGTAGAATCTAATTTAAAACTTATTTTATTCTCTTCTTCTAAGTTATTAATAAAGTTAGCATAATCTTTAGTTAAATCTTGAGTATCAGTAGATGCAAAAAAAGATTCATCAAAACCTATAAATTCTAGAGGTCTATCTGTTTTTTGTGTTTCGATTATGTATTCAAATAATTCTTTAGTTTCAGATGTACTCCACACACCAGAAATATTATAATTAATTGAATCTTTATTTGCTTGGCCTTTTTTTATTAATTCATTTACTTTAGATGAATTATAAAAAGGAGATTCAAAAGCTATAACATCAAATCCACATTTTTTGTGAAGATATTTGACCATTTTTACTTTAGCTGTATAGGTTCCCCCCATATTATGTAAAGCTTCTCCTAAACCAATAATTTGAACATTTTTTAATTCCTCTTGCAAGAAAGAAAGTTCTTTAAAATTTGAATTTTCAAATTCTTTATTAGATATTTTAGTAAATGTTTGAGAATTAAGTTTAATCATTAAAATCAAACATATTATCAATACTAACTTTTGTCTAATTTCTTTCTTTTTTATTTTACAATAAAAGTATTTCATCCCAATTTTGTTTAATTTTTTTGTCTCCATTAATATAATTCAACAATGCAAGTCCTATTCCAGAATAACCATTAAGGAAACCACTGTCCGATATGAACTGATCTTTACCATCTATAATACCATACCAACAGCCAAAATCTGATATATCTATTTGATTTTTAGATTTTTCAGTTGTTCGGTTTAACCAATAATTTCGAATATCTGTAAACTCTATGAAATTAAATTCTTCAACAAGTTTGTTATACATGTGAAAAGCTCCTGATGTACCGTGGCATAATCCTCTATCCACTACTCCTGTATTTTCTCTATTTTTTCTATCCGAAGTTTTTTTTAAGATTTGTAACCCCTCATCCATTAGGACTTCATTATTAATCTTATTTCCACAATAATAAATAGAATATCCAATTCCTAAATCGCCATTACACCAAGCTATACGTGAATTACATTCATTTATTTCACTGTCTATTTTATTCGGAAAATAACTTTGACTTGATTTTTCTGATGATTTTTGTAATAGTAACCATTTAGTTGCTTTTTCGGCTGCATCTTTAGCTATTAAGCTTCCGTTAATATCATAAACTTTAGATAAAAAACTAATTATAGATGCAACCCCATGTGCCATTCCTAAATTGACCACTTCATTTTCTGTAGATGAAGAAGTATGATCTAGCCATTTTAAACCTCCTGCTTCTTCCACTGACATTTGTAAGATAATATCAACAACTTCATTTAATTGTTCATTTACATAATCCTTATTAAAATGAGCTCGTTGGATAAAATAGTTTCCATAACCTAATAATCCGTAAAATAGATCATGATTTTTCTCTTCTTTTGCCTTCCTAGATTGTTCTATTAAAATTTGGTCAAATAAATTGAAAAAATCATCATCATATTCTAAAAAATCACGATTAACTAAATATTGAAAGCACCATGCTATACCAGCATACCCTGATATAAACTCCATTCCAGCTTCATATTTTTTATCTTCTAAAATTAAATAGGCTTTTTCAAAAGAATCATCAGCTAACTCTATAATATCGTCGTCATCTAAGTAACGTCCATACTCATATAAAAAAATACTTTTCCCTAAAAAACCGCCACTTAAAAAGTAGTCAATCTTATCACTAAATAATGATTCTTTTATATTACTATATAACAATGATAAAGTTTGTTCTATTTCTTTCTTATTCATAATTCATATAAAAAAAAAAGGTATAAACAGTTTTGGTTTATACCTTCTCACAATTTCATTAGTGTAAAATTAATCTATGCAAAGAATAGTAAAACCTTGTTTGTTTTTACCATCTTTATCTTTTCTTGTACATCTAGTATGTGAAGTACATCCTCTATCAGATTTTGTTTGAGTACAAATAAAACGAGACTTAAACAGTCCTCCTTGGATTTTTTGAGACTCTTCAGCTCCTAATACATAGAAATTTTCTTTCTCTAATGACAACTTTTTTAAAGTTTTCTTGTTTTTCATGATTATAAAATTTTTGATGAGTAGCTAATGTATAAATTATTCTTAGTTTAGCAAATCAAAAATTCTAAAAAAAATATAAAAGTGATAAAAAATAGCTTTTCAAAAAGTATCATTCGAATCCCTAAATTTCCTTTTTCAGATTTAAAAAAGATTCTAAGTATTGAAAATGAGAATCTTTTCTTTGAAACAATAGTTAGTAATAATGATTTTATGCATGGGATATTAGTTTCATCACCTGATTTTTATTATGAACTAAAAAAAGTCAATACAATTACGGATTCTAAAAAGAAGGAAAAAATAAAGATTGCATTACTAAAATATTTTATACGGTCGACAACAAGATGTATTCCTTTTGGGTTATTTTCAGGTTTAGGGATAGTAGAAAATATTTCTTCAGAAGAAGAAAATGGTCTTAAAATTATTAATTCTTACCAAAGGACAAGACTTGACTCTCAACTATCTTACAAGATATTCAATAGTTATATCAATAACGAATTTATAAGTAAACATTTACTCTATTTCCCTAATTCCACCCTATATAAAGTAGGAAATAAATACAGATATATTGAGCACACTTTAACTGAAAATTCATTTTTAAAATTTGAATTTAGTGAAATAACTAAAAATAAGTATTTAAAGGAAATATTAAAATTAGTTAAAGAAGGAAATAAATATGTAAAAATAGTTGATTTTTTAATAAGCAAAGGGTTCTCTAAAGAAGATTCTGAGAATTATATAAACAGTTTGATTGTAAATAAAGTGATAGTTTCTGAGCTAGAAATCTCAACTGTAGATTCTACTATAGAGAAACAATTAAATACAACATTTAAAAAAGTAATAAATGAAACATCTGATAATGAGATAAAGAATATTTCTAATTATTTACAAGATAAAATAACAACTTTAGAAAAAATAGATTCTAAGGAAATACAGGAATCTATTAAAGATACTGCAAGTATCATTGAAGTTTTAAAAAATGATAGCGAAAATCAAAACAATAATTATTTACACAAAGATTTATATTTCAATATTCAAGGCAGTTTTAGTGATAGTCAATACAATTTGATACAAGAAGCCATAGATGTTTTAAATACTCTTTTATTAGAAAATGAAGATCATTTAACTGACTTAAATAATTTTAAAGATGCTTTTTACAAAAAATATGAGACTAAAACAGTACCTCTGCCTTTAGCTTTAGATTTAGGAATAGGAATAGGTTATGGAAACACTTTAAATTCATCAGGAAAAGAGAATAATAAGTTGATAGAAGGGTTTCCTTATAATTCAAATAACACATTTCTAAAGAAAACACTTACTTTGAGTTCTGTAGATTCTTTTTTAATTAGGAAAATTGAAAAAAATCGTAATTCCGATGCAATAGTTATTACAGAAAAAGAATTATTATTTCTAAAAAATCTAAACAAATCATATAATAAAACAAATCCTACTTCAACAGTTAGATTTAGTTTATTTAAAAGTGAAGACAATAATGACTTTATTCATATAAAATCAATTGCTGAGACATCTCCCAATAAGATTTTAGGACGATTCTCTCTATCTAATAAAGGAGTCAAAAAACTATGTGAAGAAATTGCACTTTTTGAAAACCAAAGTTTTGGAGAAGATACTATTGTAGCTGAGATTGATCATTTACCAGATACAGTATCAGGAAATTTGATAATGAGGTCTAAAATTAGAGATTTTAAAATAAACTATATAGGTGGAAGTAATTACAATGAAAAAAACATTGACGTTTCAGATTTATTATTATCACTTCAAGGAGATGAACTTATTTTATTTTCTAAAAAGTTAAACAAGAGAGTTATACCTTATTTCTCCAGTTCTTACGATGAAATGTCTATTAATAATATTCCTATTTTTAAGTTTTTGTTAGACTTACGTGCTCAATATGAAAGCAAAAAAAAATGGTCGATAGATATAAAAAAAATCCATAATCTTTTTTTACATATACCTAGAATAACTTTTAAAAATATTATAATATCTAAGGAAAGTTGGTATATTATTTCTTCTAATTTCTTTGAGAAAGAAAACAATTCTTTAGATATTGCAATACAAAACTTTAATTATAATTGCCAAAAATTAAAGTTACCTCGTTACTTTGTTATTTTAGAAGAAGATAGAGAGTTCTTAATTGATACTCATAATTCCTCTTTATCAAAATTATTTCTGAAAGAACTCCAAAAAAAGAAACAATTACAAGTACAAGAATTTCTTCTAGAGCATTACAAATCTATTTTTCAAGAAGGAGATGATGAAAAACAGTTTAACAATGAATTCTTCTATTTTATTAAAAATAAAACTGCTAAACTTAATAGAATTTCATTAAATAAATCAAATAAAAAAACTATTAAAAGATCATTCTCTTTAGGTAGTGAATGGATTTATTTTAAAATATACATAGATTCTAAAGTAACAGATGCTTTATTGATTAAGCTAGAAAGAAAGTTATTAGACCTCTTGAAAAAGAAAAAAATTAAATCTTTCTTTTTTATCAAGTTTACAGACCCCAATTATCATATAAGATTAAGAATACTAATAAACGATGAATATGATTTTAATCCAATTATTTCGCAAATAAGTAAAGTATTAAAAAAATATTTTACTAATTATATTAGTGATATAAAACTAGATACGTATAAGAGAGAGTTAGAGAGATATGGAGGAAGTGATATTGTTTATTTCGAGAATATATTTTTTGAAGACAGTAAGCTTGTAATTAACATCTTAAAAAACTATAAAAATGTTCTTAAGGAAAAATGGTTTTATAGTTTAATAATTATAGATGTTTATTGTAATTTATTTAAATTCTCTTTAGATGAGAAAATTGCATTTGCTAAATATGTAGAAAATTATTTTTCAGATGAATTCAATTATAATAAAAATACTCAAGTATACATTAGTAGACAATATAATAATTTTAAAAAAGATTCACTTTTCTTACTTCAAAATTATAACACCTTCGATTTAGATATTGGTTTAGATGAATTTAAAAAAAATATAAAGGAAGAGATTAATAAAATTTCTATTAAGAATAAAACTCAGGAAAGGCAGTTTCTTATGAGTCTAATTCATATGCACATAATTAGATTACTAGGTGCCCATAAAAATCGACTTTACGAGTTCATGATTTATTCTATTTATTCCAAATCTTTAAAAACTTTAAGTTATATCAATAAAGATTTTGTTTGATGCTCTAGGTTAAATAGAAACCTATTAGTAGTTAAAAAAGTAAAACTATTTAAAAGTTTTTTAATTTATTTAGTAAAACTATTTAATAATAATTATTTTTGTGTATAAGCAGTATACACTGTATTAAAATTTTGATAAAGCGTTAGCTTTTATTCTTGTTATTGAAAATCGCCAAATTTTGAATTCCCACAAGAATAGATTAGCAACGCTCACTCTCTGCGTAGGCATGATCTATTCGTGGGAAAGGTGTTTGGCGATACCTCAATAACAGTAGGCTACTGTTCCTCGGTTTTTTATGAAAAATATTTTTTTACATGAAAAAAGTTATTTTAGGAATAGCGGTGTTTTTATTGTCTATTACGTCGTCATCCCTTACTTCAAAATAGAAGACGGGAGCTTTAAAAAGCAGATTTTTCAGTGTTCATATCTCAGAACTATATGAAAATCCTTTATACAACGAAAAATAAAAGTACGTGTAAAAAGCATTGTTATATCTTCATATAACATTGGTTTTTTTCCTGTTTCGAGCTTCAAGACAATACAGATGCAATTACTATTCTGTTTGATGTTGCGCCCAAAACAGGATCTGAAATACTTTAAAGAAGTAAATTAGCTCGCTAAAGCTCCTGCTTCTGCAACTGCGTGATCATTTTCTACTGTGCTTCCACTTACTCCAATAGCACCAATGATGTTTCCATTAGCATCTTTTACAGGAACGCCTCCAGGGAAAGTGATTAATCCACCATTGGAATGTTCAATATTGTATAATGAACCACCAGGCTGAGATAATTCACCAATTACTCCTGTGTTCATATCAAAAAAACGAGCTGTTTTTGCTTTTTTAATAGAAATATCTAAAGAACCTAACCAAGCTCCATCCATTCTTGCAAATGCAACTAAGTTGGCTCCTGCATCAACAATAGCAATGTTCATTTTTGTATTCAATTCAATAGATTTATTTTTTGCTATTGAGATTATTTTTTCTGCCTGTTCTAATGTAATACTCATATTTTCTGTTATAAAATTTTGAGCAAATTTAGAGTTGATGTACTTTTTTAGAGTTACTAAAATAGTTTATTAGCTTATGAAAAAAGGTCAACTTTGTGAAGTGTTATTTAAAAGCTTGATTTGGACTAAAACCAAATTTATTTTTAAAAGCAATACTAAAATTAGAAAGATTGTTATAACCAAAATCTAGAAAAATTTCCGATGGCTTTAATTTACCTTGTTCTAGTATTTTTTTTGCATTTTGAAGTCTTTTGTCTTGAAGCCACTTTCCTGGAGACATATCGTACTCTTTTATAAAATGACGCTTGAACGTTGATAAACTCATGTTACACAAAAAAGCGATTTCTTCTAGTTTTAAGTTTGAAGAGATATTACTTTCTACAATTTTTCTGAGCGAAGACGGTTCTTCATTAATCAAAGAGTACAAATAAGATTCGAATTGCTCTCCATATTTTTGTAAGAGATAAAGCATTAATTCTTCGAATTTTACAGATAGTAAATTTTCAACAAAAATCTTTGATTCTCTTCCCATTGTACTTAATGAATTAAGATACGAAGAAATGTAGGCGTCATTTCTAATGATTAAGTAAGGAATTTCTACCGTATTTGCTTTATCATTTTTGGTATATTTTTTTAGAAATTCTTTTAATTTTTTTTCAGAAAAGAAGAAACATGTACAGAAATAGATCGCTTCTGTATCTAATAGTTCTGTCCATAAACAATTTCCTTTTTTAAGCAATAGAGATTGATCTTTATTCACAGCGACAGATGTTCCTGAAAAGTGAACTTGTTTTTTCCCAACTTGTAGAAAGCTAAACATATGCATGCTTAAATTGACTTTGCTTTTAACAACATCATTAGTCATTTTTAAATTATAAACAAACAAATCTGGAACTTCTTGATTTTCGTTAAAATAAATTTCAGGGATGTTTTCTATTGGCATTTGAAAATTTTTAGTTTGTAAAATGTTGGTTTTAGCATATTAATTTTGACTGAACCTTTGGTCTTTACCACCGCAGCTAAATTAGTTAATGAAAATGAATTTCAATTATATATCATTACTTATAGCTTTATTACGTATAGTATTTTACTCAATAAAGTATTTATTATTTGAATATTTTAAATTGAACTTACCTTCAGTCCAACCCTTGTCTAAAGCAAATTTTATAGATTCACTTACAAATTTAGGAGTTACTATTTTAGGGTTGAAATCTGGGGGGATATTTTCATTAGTATTGATGTAATTCCAAGGATCATAAAAACCGAAATCAATTTTTAATATATTTTCACTTTTTGCTTTGTCTGGTGCAACCAAAATATATCCGCAAAATTTCCAATAATATAACCTATTCTCAACAATTATTTTTCTGAAACCTTTTTTTGATATAGCCACTACTATTTTGTTTATGTTTTAAGTGTAATTTCAACTAATATTATCAATGTTTTTATTTACAATACTTTTTGAATTTTAGGCTTTTAAGAGCTTTAAAGAATTCATTTTGAATTGAATCTGACAAATTATTTCCGTAAAAGCTTAATCGTGTTTTATTTGAGTTTGGTCCACCCCCTTTTAGACTATCTATATAAATACCACTAGCTCCAAATCCTTTATTTTTAGGTTTAATAAATTTAGCTTGAAAACAAGCTATACTGTCTAAATGGTATTCATATTTCAGGTAATCTTGAGGTTTATACTTTGAGTTCAAAAAGTCATCTACAATTAAGTGTTTAACTTTTTCTAATTGCTTCTTTTGTTTGTCTGTGAATTCAGAATATTCAGATTTATCAAAGACTAAAACTTCATTATTTTTTGTTAAATCAGGTGAATACCACCCTAAATCAAAAATTAAGGTGTCGTTTTTATTTGTTATTAAACCACCAACATAACTATCAATTCCTTTGATCTTATATTTGGACCATTTTTTAGGTACAGTTATTTCAAATACTCCATAATTGACTGTTTTATTATCCGATTTATCACAAGACATAAGTGTAAATAAAATAGTTGTAAACAATATTTTTCTTAAAAAGGTCATTTGTTATTATAGTTTAAGACTTTTCTTTTAAGTTGTAATAGATAAAAAGACACTAATCTTATATAATTTGACTAAATAAATAATATTATTCCTTTACAAATTTTATTATGTTACTGTCTATTTTTAAAAGATATAATCCTGATGACAAATCTTTGATGTCTAAAAGAGTGTTATTATTTTCAATCTTATTTTCTAAAACAATTTGTCCAGTTACATTGTAAACTTGAAAATGACTGTCATTTAATTGCTCTGTATCAATTAAATACTGTTCAAACAGCAGTAATTCTGATTTTAAATCTAAACCTAAAGCATTGTAATTTTTATAAATACAATCAGAAATTTCTGATTCAAATTTATCAGATTTTACAGATTGTGAATAATGAGAATGATTACATAAAAAGAGAATACATAAAAGAACAACACTTTTTTTCATTTTTAGCAATTTCATATCATATATGATTCTTGGTAGTAAATTTAATTAAAAAGTTTGAATTACTAATTTTCTAAGTTAACTTACACCATTGTAAACAAGTAGTATAATTTAATATTAATACTTATTTGTGTTTTCATATAATTCGTTTTGTTTATCTAATTCGTGTATAGCTTTTTTAATCATATTTTCATTTATTTCTTTAGTAAGAATCAAACGATTTCCTGTGACATAGTCTCTATATTCATTAAAGAGATTATTTAAATGGTTTATTGTCATGAAAATAGCCCATCTTTTTGATCCGTCATCAAATTTTATAGTAACTTCTATACATGAATTATATTTATCATTGATTTCATCATCAATATTAATGGAGATTATCTCAGGTGCTTTGTAGTTGGTGAAACAGTAAGAAGGAATCCAAACCAGTTTATTATTGTTATTAAGTATTCTGAATTGATCTGTTTTAACATCTTTTATAAAGTAACGTTTTCTTTTTGTAATGTGATCAGCATATAATGCTTCGTTTATGCAATAAACAGATTCTCCCTTTTTCATACGAACATGAATTTTATTTGTCAAGTTAAACTAAATCTATCTTTTACCAATAACATGCATCGTCCATTCATTATGTCCTTTGTTATTGCCATGTTCAGGTTTATCGAATCCAAACTAAACCCCGTTTGATAATTTTAATTCAATGTAACCTGGAGTTATATATTTTTTAGTGAAATCTATTCTTAATATATTCAACTCTATTATGGTGTCAATTAAATTAGGCGGCTTTTTATCATTTGGAATAATCCACCAGTTAGAGATAGTAATACGTTCGCCACAGTTAATATGAGAAACATAATCTGAAAAAATGCCACTTAATTTATTACCATCATTAAAGTGAAGTTCGATATTACCGTATCTCCAAATTTTTGAAGATTCTATCGTTTCATTATTTAGCCAATCTTCAGGCGGGAATTTTTGATTTATAATTTCGTCTTTCTCTTCACCAAGTTTTAGGAATCCAAATTTTCCAGTTTTTATGAATTCTAAAATATTTACATTAATTTTTATCCAATCCATTTAGTGTATTAGCATATTTTTTTACTTGTGATTTTCAATAATACGTAGAAAATACTAAAATACCTTTGAGTAGAAGAGTAGATAATGAAAAATAGAACAGTAAGATTTCGATAAAATTTACGATTTTATCTTACATTATTAATCTCTTTTCTTATAAGCTATATTTGTAGCTATACTATAAATTACTCCTATAATTAGTCCGATTAAACCTCCCAAATAACTAAAATTATGTATTGTACCCACGGTAATAAAATCCTTTTTGTGAATTACATTTTTAGGTAAATACCAATTTGGTATATTTTCAATTACATTAATTTTGCTGTATATAAATCCTATTAAACCTGTTAGAAAAGCAATAATAATTGTGTAGATAATGGCCTTTAATGTTATTCTAAACATAGTATTACCGTCTTTATGAATAAGCCCTGTAAAACCAAGTATAATACCAGAAATTAAACCAACCCACCAAGTAGATAATACTCCAATAATTCCAGCACCAAATCTTGGACTATTTAATATAACTTCAGGTGTTTCAGAAGTTCCCATATTTTGTCCCATTCCCCAATTATAAAGTCCGAATTGAAAGAATTTGAACTTGGTATAATATTCTTCAGCTATAGAGAAGGTAATCTGATCATGTACAATACCATATATACTTCCTAGAAAAGGAGCAATGATAAGAATTAAAATGAATGCAATTGCTTTATTCATAAACGTTTTATTTATTCAGCCATTTTAAATTTGTTTCCATTTAACATCTCAATCTTTTCAATCCAGAATTTTGGAATTCTATCTTCACAGCCACTTGATTTATTAGCGTCAAGATATCCAATCAATCTATATTTAAAACCAAATTCTTCGCTTATGTTCAAGTAAAATAAATCACTTAATTCCTCTTTTCCTGTAATAAAAAGAGGATCAACTTCTGTATTGAGTAAGTGGTTAAAAGTTGTATCACTAACAGCAAGAACTTTCATGTCGTCATTCCATTCTCCACAAGCATATCTCATATACATAGCTTCTATTTTTACAATAGGTGTTTTATTAAATTTATGTTGACAACTAGTTATAAGCAATGAAATGAGTCCGAATAAAATAATTTTTGATTTCATAGTGTTTTATTTTTTGATAACATGCATAGAATTTTTTGATATAGCGTGATGGAAATAACCATAAATTTCAAATATAATTATAATGGGCTAAAGTTTACTGTTTGAGTAGTTATTGGTTCTAATTTTGAGTTTTCTATATCAGATAAGTATTTAACTGATGTTAATTATTTTTTTGAATAGACTTAAAATTATGTCAAATCTGTAATAAAGAATCACGTCTTTTTTTATCCTTAATTCGTCATAAAACTTCTTCCATCTATAAATAATTTTGCTTCATTATTAAGACTAAATAAAAATAATGTTTGTAAATGAAGCTCCTCCTTTTAAAGAATTATCGTTAAATAATTATCTATTTAATGATGAATCTTTACAGTTATATGAAGATTATGTTTCAAAGACTTTAGGATATATTCAGAAGTTTTTAGGAACGAGAAAATTCTACAAAGGAGACAACCTCGAAGAAATTCATGAGAATAAATTAAAAGCTCGATTAGTTGATGTTCATAGCTCAAAATCAATTGATAAAGCTTTACAGGAACTTAATGATTTATATATAAATCATGCAATACGTTTTCATAATCCAAATTATGTAGCGCATTTAAATTGTCCAATAACATTACCGTCAATAATTGCAGAGCTTATAGCAACAACAGTAAATACAGCGGTAGAAACTTGGGATCAAAGTACTTCGGCAACGTTTATAGAGCAAGAAGTAATTCGTTGGATTTGTAATGAGTTCCGTTTCGATACAAACTCAGACGGAGTATTTACAAGTGGAGGAACACAATCGAATTTTATGGCGCTGTTAATGGCAAGAGATCATTACGCTTTCGAGAATTATGGAATCAATATTAAGCAAAACGGATGGTCTGAAGAAGTAAATAAATTCAAGATTTTCTGTTCAGAGAAATCACATTTCAGTATTCAAAAAAATGCAGCTTTATTAGGTTTAGGTTACGATGCTGTAATTCCTGTTAAAGTAGATGAAAAAATGCGAATGGATACTGAAGCTTTATATGTAGCTATTGAGAAAACCAAGCAAGAAGGAAATATTCCTATTGCAGTTGTTGCTACATTAGGAACTACAGATTACGGAAGTTTTGATCCATTACAAACTATAGGGAAAATTGCGAAAGAGCAAAACATGTGGTTACATGTAGACGGCGCTTATGGTGGATGTTACATTTTAACTGAAACACATGAACACCATTTTAAAGGAATGGAAATGGTAGATTCTGTAACTGTAGATTTTCACAAAACGTTATTCCAACCTGTAAGTTGTAGTGCTTTTTTAGTAAAGAATAAGCAGCATTTTCAATATGTGTCATATTACGCAGATTATTTAAATCCGCTAGAAAATAAAGACAAAGAGCGTCCGAATTTAATTGAAAAATCAATTCAAACAACTAGAAGATTCGATGCTTTAAAAGTATGGTTAACCTTAAAAACTTTAGGAACAAAAACTATTGCTTCATACTTAGAGGAAGTACACCATTTAGCAAAACAAGTGTACACGAATTTAAAAGAGAATTCGAATTTTGAATTAGCCCATGTTCCAGAATTAAGTACTGTTGTTTTCCGTTATAAAAACTCTGAAGCAGCACACGAACCTACTCACGATGATGTGAATTTATACATTAAAAACAAATTATATACATCAGGAAAAGCTTCTGTAGCAAGTACAAAGTTAAACGGAAATATCTATTTGAAATTTACACTTCTGAATCCTAAAAACACAATAGAAAATCTACTAAATATTGTGAAAATGATTGAAGAAGCAGGAAAACAATATCAACCCAAAACCGAATTATTATGAGTAAGCATGTAGCAGATTTTATAGCCGTTGGAGTAGGACCTTTTAATTTAGGTTTGGCTTGTTTAACTGAGCCAATAGAAAATTTAAATGGTGTTTTTTTAGATAGAAAAGAAAAGTTCGATTGGCATCCAGGAATGTTGTTAGAAGATACCACATTACAAATTCCTTTTATGGCAGATTTGGTAACGTTAGCAGATCCTACAAATGAATTTAGTTTTTTAAATTATATCAAACAGAAAGGAAGAATGTATTCTTTTTACATTCGAGAAAACTTTTTATTATTAAGAAATGAATACAATCAGTATTGTCAGTGGGCTATTAGTAAACTAAATAATATTCATTTTAATACAGATGTAACTCATATTGATTATGATGAGAAAGAGAAAGTTTATATAGCTACAGCTAGATGTACAAAAACAAAAGAAATAAAAATTTATAAAGCTAAAAAGTTAGTTTTAGGAACAGGAACTCCACCTTACATTCCAGAATGTTGTAAAAAACTAAGAGGAAAAGCTGTTCATTCTTCAGCATATTTAGATCATAAAGAAAGTTTACAAAAGCAGAAAAAAATTACTGTTTTAGGAAGTGGGCAAAGTGCTGCTGAAATTTTTTACGATCTATTATTAGAAGCAGATACAATTGGTTATGAATTAAATTGGATTACACGATCTCCAAGATTCTTTCCTTTAGAATATTCTAAGTTGACATTAGAAATGACATCTCCAGAATATGTAGATTATTTTTATGATTTACCTAGTGAAAAAAGAGACGATTTAATTAAAAATCAGAAACATTTATACAAAGGAATAAACAGTGATTTAATCGCTGCAATTCACGATACTTTATATACGAAACGAGTAGTTGCAGAAGATAAGTTGAAAGTTTCTTTAAGGACAAACACTGAACTTATTGAAACTAAATTACAAGACAATACAGTTCAATTAGAATTACATCAAGTTGAGCAGAATAAATACTTCCAACACGAAACTGAAGGGTTGGTTTTAGCAACAGGATATTCGTACCAATTACCAGAATTTGTAAATGGAATTTCAGATCGAATTCAATGGGATGAAAAAGAGCGTTTTGATGTAGCACGTAATTATAGTGTAGATAAAAATGGTAACGAAGTTTTTGTGCAAAATGCAGAATTGCATACTCATGGTTTTGTAACTCCAGATTTAGGAATGGCAGCTTATAGAAACTCATACATCATTAAAGAAATGACAGGAGTAGAACATTATTCTGTAGAAAGTAAAATTGCTTTTCAACAGTTTGGTGTAAGTCAAGAAGAAGAAATTATGAAGAGCATAATGAGTCACTAACTATAAATTATAGATGTCAGTTCGAGTGATTTTTAAATTGATTTAGTTGAAATCAATTTAAAAGTATATCGAGAACAATTTGTGAAATGAATACTTCTCGATAAAAATTTTCTCCATTGTGTTATGAATAATTTCACTCGAAGTGACAGTAAAGTTTGAAACAAATGAAATTAAAAAACTTTTTGATTTTAATGACTTTTGTTGCTGTTGTTAGCGACTATTTATTACATCCTTTTTATCCACAATTTTTTGAGTTACGATTTGGTGTTAAAAACCCAGAATTGGTTGGTTATTACTTTGCTGCGATTTGTTTTATGGTAATGATTGCTTTTCCTTTTTGGGCTTATATATCTAAGAAAGTTTCAGAGTTAAATATATTGGTTTACACTCAGTTTGTAGCTGGTATTTTAGCCTTGTATTGCTTTTATACCAGTTCTTATCTTCTATTTTGGATTGTCTCATTAATTATGATTTTATTCAAAGGAAGTTACCTTTTAGTGTATCCTTATATTTTAAAAATAATTACAAAAGAAGAGCATCCTAAAGTCATTGGTTTATTATCAGTTGTTGTTCATTTAGGTGGAATTTTAGGCGCAGTAATTGGAGGGTTAACAGTAGATTTAATTGATCCTAGAAATATCTTTTTAATCATGGCAGCTGGTGATTTTGTTCAAATGGGAATGAGCGGATATTTATTGAAGAGTGATAAATACGCAACGGGATTAATTGTTTCAGAAGAAGTAAAGACGGAAAAGAAATTAATTCCTAAAGGTTTCATTTTGAAATTGGGTTTAATAACACTGATTTTATATTTCAGTGATTTCTTAATCAGACCGTTTTTCTCATTGTATTGGGAGAGTTTTTCAGCATATAAAACCAAGTTTATATCAGGAACAGTATACGCAATTCCTGGCTTTGTTGCTTTAATCACACTTTGGATTAACAACAAAAGAAAAACTCAAAATGGTTATAAAGGAATTGTAAATGCATTAGTTATCGCTTTAATCGGACTTTTTCTTCAGGGAATTCCTTCTGATGCTTTTGTAGTTGTTGGAAGAATAATTTACGGATGGGCAATTTTCCAAGGCGTTGTAAAATTTGATATTCTTTTATTCGAATTGAGTACGCCAGATTCTTATGCATTAGATTATAGTAAAATTCATTTTTTCCAAAATTTAGGAGTACTAATTGCTTCACTAAGTGTAGGTGTTGTTGTAGATAAATTTAGTTTACAAATTCCGTTCACCATTGCTTTAGTTGGATTTGTGATTACACTGGTTTTATACTTCTTCGTATTTAAATCTGTGAGAGTAACTCATAAAGAACTCGCTAAAACTTAAGTTATGAGTAAGCAAAAAATAATTTTTGAAAAGAAGTATGATTCAATAGGTCAGATTAGTATACGATCTTTTGATGTGAAAAATGACAGTGAGTTTTTACATTCTTGGGTAACAAAAGAGTATGCTTTTTTTTGGGGAATGCAAGATGCTACTTTAAAAGATGTAAAAAGAGAATATAAAAAATTGACAAAACCAGAACATTATGATGTTTTTGTTGGAGAATATAATAACGAACCTGCTTTTGTACTAGAACGTTACGATCCTAAACAAGATATTGTGGGAGAGTTTTATAACGCTAAGCATAATGATTGTGGAATACATATTATCGTAGCTCCACCAACTGAAACTAAAATTCCAAATTTTACTTGGTTTATGTTTAGAGCCATCATGGATTTTATCTTTTCTAATAGCTCTATATATCGAATACTAGTTGAACCAGATATTCGAAATAAAAAAATGTTTGCGCTCTGTGAACGTATTGGTTTCCAACTTGGAGATATTATTGAGTTACCATATAAAACAGCCCAATTAGCATTTTTAACAAAGCAAAATTATCAGCAAAAAATAAAAACACTTTTACCTTCAAAAAGAAGTAGTATGAATACTATAGATAATGTGGTTTCTCCACAACAATCAACACAACATATACAACCAAAAGTTTGGCAACAAGCCAATCGATTATTAATAAAAAAAGCCTTATGTGAGTTTTCACACGAGTTACTAATAAAGCCAGAAATCATTTCTAATTTAGAAAAAGGATTTCATCATTATAAAGTTTACAGCGATCAGAAAGAAATTCGATATGAATTCTATGGAAAACCTATGGCTATGAATCATTTTTTAATTGATGAGTTTTCAATTAAAAAGTTCGAAAATGATAAAGAAGTAGCTTTAGATGCTATATTTTTCATTAAAGAATTCAGAAAAGCTTTAGGTATTGCAGATGAAAAAATGCCTGTATATCTAGAGGAAATTATTAGTACTTTATACGGAAGTACTTATAAAATCACAAAAGGAAATCCTACTGCTAAAGAATTGGCAACAGCAGATTTTCAAACTATAGAGCAGTCTATGACCGAAGGTCATCCTGGTTTCGTTGCTAACAATGGAAGAATAGGTTTCGATAGTACAGATTATCGTTCGTACGCGCCAGAAGCAGGAAACTCTTTTTCATTATTATGGTTAGCTGGTCATAAAAGTAAAGCCGTTTATTCTGCGTTAGAAAGTTTGCCTTACGAAAAGTTAATTCAACAAGAATTAGATCCATCAACAATAGTTCGATTTAATAATACAATTTTAGAAAAAGGATACCGACCAGAAGATTATCTATTCATTCCGATTCATCCATGGCAATGGTTTAACAAGCTCGCAAATATTTTTGCTCCAGAAGTAGCTAAAGGAGATTTAATTTGTTTAGGATATGGTCCAGATCAATATTTAGCACAACAATCAATTCGTACATTATTTAATACAACTAATCCCCAAAAATTCTATACCAAATCTGCCCTGTCAATCTTAAACATGGGCTTTATGAGAGGTTTGCCATTATATTACCTAGGAACAGCTCCTAAGATGGCAGTTTGGTTAGAAAATTTACTATATAACGATACTTATATAAAACAAAACGGATTCAGAATGTTAAGTGAGATAGGATCCGTAAGTTATGTAAATCCTTATTTTGAAGAGTTTGGACCACATAACGATTATAACAAAATGTTAGCATCATTGTGGAGAGAAAGCCCGTACTCAGTTGTAACAAAAAATCAAAAGCCAATAACTATGGCGGCTTTACTCCACATTGATCATCATGGGAATGCTTTATTACCAGAAATTATAAAAGATTCTGGAATTTCAATCGACGATTGGATTAGAAAATATTTAAAAGCTTACTTGAGTCCAATGTTGCATTGTTTCTACTATTATGATTTAGTATTTATGCCTCATGGAGAAAATATCATTTTAGTTTTAGAGCATAATATTCCAGTGTATGCTTTACTAAAAGACATCACAGAAGAGGCTTGTATTTTAAGTGAAGAGGTAGAATTACCAGAGCACTTAAAACGTATGTATGCTCCTGTACCAGAAGATGTAAAATTACTTTCAATCTTCACAGATATGTTTGACGGGTTCTTTAGATTCTTAGCACCGATTTTATTTGAACATGCACACTATTCAGAAGAACGTTTCTGGGAGTTAGTTGCAGAAAATGTAACAGAATATCAAGCACATTTTCCAGAATTAGAAGAGAAGTTTAAAAAGTACGATATGTTTGCCGATGATTTTAAATTATCATGCTTAAACAGATTACAATTAAATAATCATAAACAAATGATCGATTTAGATGATCCTGTAGCGTTACTTCAGTTTGCTGGGAAATTAGAAAACCCAATAGCACAATTTAAAACTCAAACTGTATAGAAATGATTTCAACAAATACAGTAATTTTTTCAAAAGATATTCCTAACGTAGGAAAAATAAGTATTCGTCCGATTCATTTAGATGAGGACATAAACTTTCTTCATGAATGGCTTACCATGCCATATGCAAAATATTGGGGAATGTTAGAGTATACGTTAGATCAAGTAAAACAATCGTATCTAGAGATAGAAGATAACGAAAATCATCATGCTTTTATAGGTTTACTAAATGATGTTCCTGTGTTTCTTATCGAACGTTATAAAGCTTCAGAAGATGTTATAGCAGCACATTACGATGCTTTATTAGGTGATTACGGAATGCACATTTTGGTAGCTCCAGCAGAAAAAAGAATTCCTCAATTTACTTGGTATGTATTCTCTACAGTTATGGAATATTTTTTCAGTTTGTCTTTTGTAGAAAGAGTAGTAGTAGAACCAGATAAAAACAATGAAAAAATTCATGTATTAAATAAAAAAGCGGGCTTTGTTTATGATAAAGATATTCAGTTATCAGATAAGATAGCTTCATTGGCTTTTTGTACAAGAGAATCATTTCAAGAAGCCATAAATAAGATATAAAATGTCACAAAATATAGCACATTTACAGCCTCATATTTGGAAGATTGTAAATCGTAACTTAATAAAAAAAGCAATTAGTGAATTTGCTCATGAGCTTATTATAAAACCAAGTTTTGTAAAAGAAAAAGGTGAGTATTTAGTTTATGAAATTAAAACTGATTGCGAGAGATTCAAGTATCAATTTGAAGCTAAAAAGAACTTTTTAGATCATTGGAGTATTTATAAAAATAGTATCATAAAAAATGATGTAAAAGGAAATAATTTAGATTTAGATGCAATTCATTTTATCACAGAATTTAAATCTACTTTAGGAATTCCAGATAAGTTTTTAGCCACCTATTTAGAAGAAATTACAAGTACACTTTTTGGTGCAGCCTACAAACTATCAAACGAGAAATATTCAGCTACAGAACTTGCAACTCAGAGTTTTCAAGAAATAGAACATGCAATGACTGAAGGTCATCCTTGTTTTGTCGCAAATAACGGAAGGATAGGTTTTAATACTAACGATTATCATTTGTATGCTCCGGAAGCAAATACACCATTTAAAATTTTATGGTTAGCTGTTCATAAAAACTATGCAACTTACGCTGCTGTAAAAGGTTTTGAATATGAAAGTTTATTAAATAATGAACTTGGAAAGGAAAAAGTATACGAGTTCAACCAAATATTAAAAGAGTCAAATGTAAATACTGAAGACTATCTTTTAATGCCTGTTCATCCTTGGCAGTGGACGAATAAAATCACCCATGTTTTTGCCGCAGATATCGCCAAGAAAAACATTGTCTTAGTTGGTGAAAGTGATGATTTTTATTCAGCACAGCAATCCATCAGAACATTATTTAATAGAACTAATCCAGAAAAGTTGTATACCAAAGGAGCTTTGTCGATTTTAAATATGGGCTTTATGCGTGGTTTATCGCCTTATTATATGCAAAGTACGCCACCAATCACAACTTGGATAACTGATTTACTTGCTGAAGATGAATATTTAACTGACAATGGATTTACAATGCTTGGTGAAGTAGCTACTATTGGTTATCAGAATCATTATTACGAAATTTTAGGAAAAACAAATCCGCATAATAAAATGCTATCTGCATTGTGGAGAGAAAGTCCGTTTACCAAAATTAGTTCCAATCAAAGAGTATTAACAATGGCTGCGCTATTACACATAGATACTCAAGAAAATTCTCTTTTAGCAGGATTAATTGATAAATCTCCGTACGTAACTACAACTTGGATTCAGCGTTATTTAAAAGCATATTTAGCTCCATTATTACATTGTTTTTATAAATATGAATTTGTTTTTATGCCTCATGGAGAAAACTTAATATTAGTTTTAGAAGAAGATACTCCAGTTTATGTTTTGATGAAAGACATCACAGAAGAGGTGATTGTTTTCAATAAAGAAATGAATTTACCAGAGCATGTTGATAGATTGTACACAGAGACTTCAGATAAAATGAAAGTACTATCAATTTTTACTGATGTTTTCGATTGTTTTTTCAGATTCTTAGGAGCACAGTTAGAACTTCATGTGAACTTTTCTGAGTACAACTTCTGGCAATTGGTAGCAGATTGTATTTATGAATATCAAGAACAACATCCAGAGTTTATGGATAAATATGACCGTTACGATTTATTTGTTGATGAATTCGATCGTTGTTGTTTAAATAGACTCCAATTAGGAAATACAAAACAGATGTTGAATTTAGCTGATCCTATCGAAAGTTTAAAATTAGTAGGAACTCTTGAAAATCCATTAGCAAAATTCAGAAAAGAAACGAAATCAAAACCATCTTTAGAAACGATATAGTATGACTTTTGAAGCAATTACTAAGTTGATTAAAGATAGAAGATCAACATATGCATACGATTTTTCTGAAGAACAATTATCTAAAGAAACTATTGAGAATATTGTGTCAAATGGATTATGGGCACCAACTCATAAACTAACGCAACCATGGAGATTTGTGGTTTTAGAAGGAAAACACAAATTAGCATTAGGTGAGTTTATGGCAAAATATTACCGAGAATTATATACTGAAGAAGAATTTTCTACAGAACGATTTGAATCCACAAAGCAATATGCGAAAAATGCCACACTATTAGGTGTAATTTTTCAGCCTAGCAAAAGAGCACAACTTCCAGAATGGGAAGAAATTGCTGCAATTTCCTGTGCTATTCAAAATATGTGGTTAAGCTGTACTGCTGCAAATATTGGTTGTTATTGGGATACAGCTTCAGCAACTATGGAATACGGAAAAAGAATTCCTTTAGAAGAAGGGGAACAGTTTTTAGGAATCTTATTCATGGGGAAATTGAAAGAGAATATTGCATTGAGCAATAGAAGAAGAAAACCATTGTCTAAAAAATTGACTTGGCTAAACAACTAAAATTATGAAACAAACTACTAAAAGAATATTAGAATTAGATTTAACAAAAGGGATAGGAGTTTTTTTTATTCCTATGGCGCATACATTATTAATTTATGGAACTACCGAAACTCAAGAGAATAATTGGTTAGGGTTAGTAGTTCATTTCTTCGGAAAATGGGCAGGGATTTTTATTATAGCCATGGGATTTTCTTATGCACTATCAAAAAAGAATACAGTTAAAAGTTCAATTAAGCGAGGTTTATTGTTACTTGGAGCAGGTTATTTTATGAATTTCTTAAAATTTATTGTTCCGCTATTTTTAGGTTTAATTCCAGATAGTTTTATCGAAGCTTATGGATGGACACCACCACCAACTTTTGATAACATGGTATATATGGTATTAACTGGTGATATTTTACAATTCGCAGGTATGTGTTTATTATTCATGGGAATAATTCATAAACTTGTTGAGAAATTTTCAAAATGGGTGACAATTGTCGCAACATTATTAATTTTAGTTTCATTAGAATTTATAAGAGGTTTTAGGTTAGGTATACCTGGAGTAGATTATATTTTCGATTTACTTTGGGGCGATCAATGGAATGTATATTTCCCAGTTTTTCCTTGGTTTGGATTTACTCTAGTTGGAATGTTCTTCGGATATTGGTATAAAGAAGCCGATAAAAATAGATCCTTTATTTTCAAAAAAATGTTAATTGCAGGAATTCCAGCAGTTATTACAGGTGGTATACTTTGTTATTTGAATTATGATTTTCATATGAGAGATTACTTTCATTTAGGAATTGGCGGATACATCTATTTAATAGGTTTTAACTTAATGTCTTTTTCTTTAGCGTATTTCTTAGTAAAACAATTTAATGGAAGCAAAGTGTTAGACTTCTTTTATTACTGTAGTAAAAAAATCACATCGATATATATAATTCAATGGGTTGTAATTTGCTGGGGAATGGGATTTTTTGGTTATCATAACCAAAAAAATAGCACGGTAATTCCTTTAATGATTTTATTCACTGTACTTACACTTTTTATTCAAGTTATAGTTGATAAACTTTTAGCTAAAAGGAAAAGTAAGAATGTTTTAGCAGTATCTAAATCTTAAATTTTAAAGGAATGACTGCTAACTATAAACATTTTAAAGTCGATTATTATCCTGAACATGAATTGTTAATTTGGAAAATTAATAGCAAAGGAATTCCTAATTTTTCTCTAGAAGGATTAAAAGAGTTTGAAACTTTTGCAGATGATTTACAAATGGTTTTTGCAGATAAATCATATCCCTTAAAGTATATAGCTTCGGCATCTTTACATGATGAAGTTTATAATATGGGAGGAGATTTACCTTTTTTCTTTGAGCATATTATTTCAAAAAATAGAGCTGTACTTACAGAATACGCGCATTCGTGTGTTACAGCTATCTATAATATTTATAACAGTTTTAATTTGCCGGCAATAAGTGTAGCTTTAGTAGAAGGAAATGCTTACGGAGGCGGTTTTGAATGTGCTGCCGCACATGATGTGATTATTGCAAATAAAAAAGCCAAGTTCTGTTTACCAGAAAAGAAATTTAATCTATTTCCAGGAATGGGAGCGTATAGTTTTTTATTTAGAAAGTTAAATTTTAATATAGCATCAAAAGTATTATACGAAGGTAAAACTCATAATGCCTCTGAGATGAATGAGTTCGGTTTAGTGAACGAAGTATTTGATGAAAATATTGGCACTTCCAGACTTATCGCATACACAAAATCAATCAGCTATAATTTTATTTACAATCACTTTAAATGTATTAAGAGAGTCTTTCCCATACAAAAAGAAGAATTGTTAGATATCACTAATACTTGGGTAGATGCATGTTTAAATTTAGATAAAGCTAGCTTAAGACGCATGGAATTAATTATAAAAGCGCAGCATAGAAAACTTAAACACAAGGTATCTTAATTAAAATTTTTTATTTCGATATGACTTAGGAGTTATCGATAGCATTTTTTTAAATGCTGCAGAGAAATGGGTAGGATTTTTATATCCTACCAACTCTGCTATTTCGTATATGGGTTTTGTTGTGTTAGAAAGTAATTTTCTAGCTTCATTCATTCGCTGTTGAAGTGAAAATTCAAATATGGTAACACCGAAATTTTTCTTGAATTCTTTTTTTAATAAAAATTCATTCAAATAAATCTTTTTAGAGAGTTCGTGAACAGAAAATTGTGTATCTAAATTATTTATAATTAAATCTTTTGCAAGATGTATCTTTTTCAGAGTAGTAGAAGTATGTATGCCCTTCTTTTTATTTTCAAACTGAAGTAATATTAATTCTAAAACTTTAGCTTCTAAGAAAAGACGTTTTAATAATCCTGTTTTTTCATCCGAAAGAATTTCACTAATTATATTTTGAGTTTTATAGTCTAATTGATTTGAAAAATTTTCTTTGATATGTTCGATGGAGAAATTTTTGTAAATAGGAAAGGAAGCAGCTAATTGATGTTTTTTAATAAACTCATCAGACATTTTAATAATAATTTCACTAATCACTTTTTCTTTAGGGTAAGAAATATAACCATCTGATTTGTTGATAAAGGAAATACAGCTTTCCATCTCTTCTTGAATTAATTCAATTTCAGGTTTGGGAACGTAAATTTTCTTTTCTCCTTTTATGAGTAAAGAAAGCAAAAGAGAATCTCTTTCATAAAAGCCAGTAATTTTAGTTTCATGATTAAATTTTATTTCTCTTTTCCTAACCATCAAACCATCAAAACTCCAACAAATGACTTCACCAGAGCCAAAATTTTCCTTAACCCGAAAAAACTTTGTAGTTAAGCCACAGTGAATGTTGCTGTTAGTTAATTGTAGGATTTCATCTAAAACATGTTCGTTGCTACTATCAACTTCTATGTTTATGGTTTCCATGGTTCGTCTTTTTTTATCCCAAATACGTCATTTTTATCATCATCAATCTGAATAATTTTACATCCGAATAATAAATCAATTTATTATTTAAAATTATTCTAAATAATTTTGCAGTATACGGGGAACATTATACATTTGCTGCAAATTTAATATTAAATCAGTCTAAATAAAAATAAATGAAAAAAATTATACTTTTTTTTCTGCTGTGTTTATATAGTGTTGTAAATAATGCACAAATAAGCGGGAAGGTTGTAGACAACAACAATGTCTCTTTAGCGGGGGTTACTATAATAGTGAAGGAGACAGCCAAACAATTTGAAACAGATATAGATGGAAAGTTTTCAATTGAGGCAAGTAAAAATGATGTGATTATTCTTTCTTACTTAGGTTTCAAAACAAAAACAGTTCGAGTTTCTGAGTTATCTAATAATTCAGCTATAGTTCTTTATGAAGGAAATGAACTTTTGAAAGAGGTAACAATAACCAATCAACAAAATAAATTTTCAAGAAAAAAGACAGCTTATGTAGCCAAGTTACCTTTAAAAAACATTGAAAACTCTCAGGTTTACAGTACAATTACTGATGAATTATTAGTTTCTCAAAATGTAAATAATTTTGAAGATGCTTTAAAAAATGCAGTTGGAGTTGATAAATTATGGCAGTCTACAGGTAGACCTGGAGATGGAGCAGGATATTATTCTATTCGTGGTTTCGCTACTCAACCACAATTAGTGAACGGAATGCCAGGTATTACAAATGGTTTTATCAATCCTTTTAATGTAGAACGTGTTGAGGTAATAAAAGGACCATCTGCTACATTATTTGGAAGTACAGTTACTTCTTATGGAGGATTAATCAATATTGTAACTAAAAAACCATACAAAGGAACTGGCGGAACGATATCTGTTGGTGGTGGATCATTCGGATTTAAGAAAGTTGCGTTAGATTTAAATACAACGGATAGCAGTGAGAAATTTTCTATTCGATTTAATGCAGGTTTTCAATCAGAAGATAGTTTTCAAGATGCTGGTTTAAGAGAATCAGTATTTATGGCACCAGCTATTTCATATCAGGTTAACGATCGATTAACATTAAACTTTAATTACGAAGTTTCAGGAAATAAACAAACCAATCCTGTTTTCTTATTCTTAAACAGATTAGGACCTTTAGCTTTTAATAATTTAGAAACATTAAATTATAATCCTGATTTATCTTTTACAGATAATAGTCTACAGATAAGTAATCCAACACAAAACTTTAGAGGAGAAATTGCGTACAAGATTACAGACAATTGGTCTTCTCAAACTATTGTTTCAGGAAGTAGTGCAGAGTCTGATGGTTACTATACATTCATCAATAATATTTTTGCCAATCCTTTAGATCCTACTCAACCGAATCCTTTTTTCTCAACAGTAGGTCAAAGAACAGATGCAGAGACAAACTCTTTTGATATTCAACAGAATTTTACAGGAGATTTTAAATTAGGAACAATTCGTAATCGAGTATTAATTGGAGTAGATTATTTAGAAACTCAAAATATCGATAACAGTTCAAATTTTGCATCATTAAACATTATTACTGCTCAAGGACAGTTAATTCAAGGTTTACCAACAAATAGAAATAATTTAGACTTTGTACTTACTGGAGTAGTAAATGCGAATACAAATGTGAATCAAAATGTATTAAGTGCTTATGTTTCTGATGTGATTAATATTTTACCAGAATTATCTGTAATGGCAGGTGTGCGTTACGATCGTTTCGATTACCAAGGTGATAAAAATACAGAGTTGGATAATGCAACAGAATACACAAAATCAACATTTGCTCCAAAAGTAGGTGTAGTTTATCAACCAATTTTAAATAAAGTTTCTGTATTTGCAAATTATCAAAATGGATTTAACTACGTGAATCCTGTATTAGCAAATTCAGTTCCAGGAGATTTTACTTCACCATTAGTTTTACGTTCTTTCGATTTAGAAAACGCAGATCAGTTTGAAGGAGGAGTGAAAGCAAATTTATTTGGGAATAAATTAGAAACTACCGTAAGTTATTATAACATTACTGTCGATAATAAAATTATTGGATTTGGACCTACACAACAGCAAGATGGGAAAGTAAAGAGTCAAGGAATTGAATTAGACTTCAACGCGTATCCTGTTGATGGTTTAAATCTTAGAGGAGGTTTTGCTTACAACGATTCAGAAATATTAGAATCAACATCTAATCCATTATTAGTTGGTCAAAGGTTTGGTGAAGCAGGAGCAGAATTTACTTACAACTTCTGGGCTGATTATAGATTTCAAGAAGGAAAAATTAAAAACTTAGGAATTACTGCAGGATTTAATGGATCAAGTGATTTCAATACTATGGAAGGATATCCAAATGTAGGTGAATTTATATTACCAGCTTATACTGTAATTAATGCAGGTTTATATTATGATCATCCAAAATTTAGAGTAAGTTTCAATGTAAATAATTTAACAGATGAAGTGTATTACAAAGGTTGGAGTACACTGACCCCTCAACAACCAAGAGCTTACTTTGGTGCTTTAACATACAAATTTTAAGACTTAAGTAATTTGAACTAAAGCCATGAAAGCAAAACTCTAAATCTTTTGATTTAGAGTTTTGTGATTAAAAATTACAACATGATAACAGTAGAAATTTCAACTTTACTTTTAGGTGTTTTTATAATGTATAGCACTTCCAATAAAGTAGTTTTATTTAACAATTCATCGTTAGATAATATTTTAAATAGATCATTTTCGTTCAAGAAAATAATAGGTCTAGCTATATTATTCTTGGCATTAATTTATGTTATGTTTTCCTACGGACCTACACTAGGTTTCTTATTCTGGTTATTTACTTTAAGTAGTTTATTGAGCCTTACAATATGCATATATCCATTACGATTATTTAAAACAAACATTACCGTTTTTGTTATGATTTTTTCAATTGTCATCGAACTAATAATAAATTATGCCAGCTAACAGAAAATACTTAACGACATCACCTTGGCATAAAGGAGCTAAAATTGTTTCGGGTATACTTGGAGGCTACATCATAACAGCTTTATTACATATGATTGCAGCTTTGGTTTTACCATTCCATAAAGAGATTTTAATCACATCAATTTTTACCATGTTTATAATTTGGGGAGCATTATTGATAATTCCATTTTTATTTAAAAATGGATTCAAATCACTACTGCTATACATATTGGTTATAGTTTTACTATATGTTGTATTCACTTTGGTTCAAAAAGAAAATCCATTTGTATCATGAGTAATAGAAATTACAATGTTTTTTTCAATACGCATACTGTAAGTGGAATCGTAATCAGTGTAGTATTATATATTATTTTTTTTGCTGGAGCTTTTGCTTTATTCAAAGATGAAATTGGAATTTGGGAAGAAGGAAAAAAATCTACCTATACCAATAGAAAGGATATCGATTATGATAAATTATTAACAACATTAAATAAAGATTATGATTTATCAGGTAGAGATGTACAAATAGATTTAGGAAAGCATGAAGATAAAATTTATGTATATCTTTTAGCTAGTCAAGATTCTACAGCAACAGAAAAGAGCAAAACTGCACAGTTTTTTTCACTAGACATTCATACTGAAGAGAGAAAAGAATACCACGAGTACTATGGTATAGGAGAGTTTCTGTACAGATTACATTTCTTTCATCAAATTCCTGTTATTGGAATTTATTTGGCAGGTTTTGTAGCCATATTTTTCTTGTTTGCAATTATCACAGGAGTGATAGTACATTGGAAAAAAATAGTTTCAAATTTTTATGCATTCAATCCTAAGATTGCTTTAAAAAGAGTTTGGACAGATGCACATACTGCTTTAGGAATTATAGGATTACCTTTTCAATTTATTTTTGCAGTAACAGGAGCATATTTCTGCTTATCTGTTTTGGTTTTACTTCCTGCTAATTTTCTATATAATGGAGATCAAACCAAACTTTTAGAAGATATTCGTCCAGAACGAAAAACGTATGTCTGGAAAGAAAAAACAAAAGAAAAACTTCCTCTTTTTAATGACTTTATCCAAAAATCTGATACCTTTTGGAATGAGTTTGAATTCACATCAGCATTTATAAGAAATTATGGCGGAACTAATATGAAGTATGTACTTCAAGGTGAGCTGAAAGATTCAGAAAGATTTGTTGGTTTAGGGAGAGTAATTTTTGATATGGAAACTGGATTTATAAAAGCTGATAAAAATCCAGAGGAACTTAATTATATTGAAGACACACAACGAGCCTTGACTCGTTTGCATTTTGGTGATTTTGGAGGAGTTTTCATGAAAATCCTCTATTTCGTCTTAGCATTAATTACTTGTTTTGTCATATTATCGGGAGTTCTAATTTGGGTTGAAGCTAGAAATAAAAAAAGCATGACTTTGAGTCAGCGTTTATTTACAGCTAACATTGGGCATATTTATTTGTCAATATGTTTATCCATGTTACCGGTAACTGCAATTTCTTTTCTATTTATAAAGTTATTTGGAGCACGATTCACAAATTCACAATCTGCAATATATTATTTCTACTTCATACTTTGGATTTTGATGATACTCTTCATGGGGTTTAAAAGAGATAATTACAAAACAAATAAGATCAGTTTATTACTTGGAGGAGTTACTGGTATTTTAATTCCAATTGTAAATGGAATTGTTTCTAAACAATGGATATGGACTTCTTTTCAAGAGCATCAGTATGATATTTTAACTATAGATATGTTATGGTTAAGTATTGGAATTATTAGTTTATTGGCTTACACTAAAATCAATGAAAAAGTAAAAGCTCAAAGTTCATTTACGAAGAACCCTATCGATTATAAAGCAGCCCAATTGCAGTTGCAGGAAGAAGAAAAATTACATCAATCAAAAGAACAAACAATAGATAAAAACTTTATAGCAATGCGAACAAAAATTATCATACTATGGTTAACCATGGTTATCGGATTCATTATACATCATGTTTACGGAATAGCAAATGTGTATTTTCAAGAATCCTTAGTATTAGAAGGAGCCGATGGAGAAATTCCAGGATGGGCTCATCAATGGAGAATTATTTTAGAAGGAATGGCGTTTTTATTTGCGATTCTAACTGTAGAATTCGCTCAAAAATGGTTTAAGTGGACTTCTTTGATTTGGGCAGTTTTATTAGGTTTATTTAATATTTATCATTGGATAACGGCTATGATTTACGAAATGAGTAATGTCTCAGAAATTCTGATTTTATTCTTAATGGTAGTCGCAAACATCTTTTTAATTAAAGAAATATTGTATTGGAAGTCTAATAAAAATGTAGCTATAAAATAGAATTTAAAGACAGATATAGTTATAAGTATGTAAAGAGGTTTCAAGAAATTGAACCTCTTTTGTTTTATACTTAACAAATTAATGTAATTATGTAAAATTTTGTTTTTAAATGGTTTATCTATATTAAAGTATACAAACGTTAACATTTCTTTCACGATTATCAGCTTTTGTAATGTTTAACTTTGATACAAATAAATCAAACAATGAAAAAATTAATACTTACACTAATTATTGGATTGTTATGCATGCCTACTTATGCAGTTGATTCATTAACAGAAGACTTTGTAATTGGAAATCCAGAAATTGGTTCAATAAATGCCATGACTTTTGGTCCAGAAGGAATATTATTTTTAGGAGATAGTAAAAATTCTCAAGTTGTAGCTGTAGATATGAGTTCAGCAAAAAAGGCAACAAATCAAAAATTATATTTAAAAGATATTGAAGCACTTTTAGGTCAGCTTTTAGGATCAGATAGTGATCAATTACAAATTATCGATATGGTTGTAAATCCTGTAAATCAAAATATTTATTTAGGAGCACAGCACAGTTCAGGAAAATCGTTTTTATTCTTAGTAAACAACAATACATTAGAAAATGTTCCACTAAAATCAGTATCATTTTCAAAAGTAAATGTTTCAAATGTGGTGAATGCAGATGCTAAAGATAGAAGAGGTAGACCGTTACGTAGTTTAGCAATTACTGATATTCAATTTGCAAACGGACAAATTATGGTTTCTGGTTTAAGTAATGCCGAATTTGCTTCAACTTTTAGAGCAATTCCTTTTCCTTTCACAAACAAGCAAAGTGATAGTTCTTTAGAAATTTATCATGCTGCTCACGGAAAATATGAAACTCATGCACCAATAAAAACGTTCATGACTACAACTATAAATAATCAACCACATATTATTGCTAGTTATACCTGTACGCCGTTGGTCGTTTTTCCTATGGAAAGTTTAACTCCAGGTTCTCATACAAAAGGAAGAACTGTTGCTGAATTAGGAAATTGGAATACACCTTTAGATATTATTGAAATGACAAACAATAAAGGAAAACGTTTTATTTTAATGGCGAATTCTAACAGAGCGTTAATGAAATTTAAGGTTTCAGATATAGAATCTTTTGGAAATTCATTAACAACCAGAGTTAAAGAACGAGCAGGAACAGAAGGAGTTGATTTTATTAACTTACCATTTGTAAACGTGCAACAATTAGATAAGCTTAACGATAAAGAGTTTGTTTTCATTCAAAGAGAATCTAATGGGAAATTAGCTTTAAAAACAAGTTCTAATCGTTGGTTATAATCATATAATTAGAATTCAATTTGATACGATCAGGAATTTTTACAATAGTATTATTGATGACTTTGGAGGTGTTTTCTCAATCTCCAAAGTTTTCTTTTTCTCAGGAGATTATTGAAGTAAAAACAAATGAAAATATACAAGAAATTAAAGTATACAAAGGTTCATTTACTTCGCACAAACAGTTAGCAAATAGAGAAGCTATTTTAGGAGATCTTTTTAAAGATACTTCTACTTTGTATTTTTCTCCAGTATTACCTTTTCAATTAAACACAACATATACAGTTATTGTAAATGATTCTTTTTTTGAGTTTTTAATTCCGTTAAAAACAGATTATAAAAAATTAAATGTAGCAGCAATTTATCCGAATACATCAAAGTTACCTTCAAATTTTTTGAAATGGTATGTTGCCTTTTCAAAACCAGTAAATCCAGCTAATATTTATAATCATATTAGGCTGATAAATAATAAAACAAAAGAAAAAGTAGATCGAGCTTTGCTGCCTTTAGAAAACGCTTTATTATCTAACGACGGAAAATTATTAACCTTATGGATTGAACCTGGAAGACAAAAAAGAGATTTAGGTCCGAATAAACATTTGGGAGAAGTTTTAAATGAAGGAGTATCGTATACTTTACTGATTGATGAAAAATTAAAAGATACAGAAGGTGTTGCTATGGGAAAAACATTTGAACATGCTTTTCATGTTATTGGTTCAGATAGAATTCAGCCAAGTATAAAAAAGTGGGAATTTGTTTTACCAAAATCAAATACAAATCAGTCTTTAGTAATTCAATTAAATGATAATTTAGATTTCGGAAGTCTACATAATAGCTTACAAATTATCAATACAAAAGGACAAGTAATTTCAGGAAGTTTTAAAATTAAAACCAATGAAAGTACAATTGAATTTACTCCAAATACTTCTTGGAAAAAAGGTGATTATATTTTGAAATGTGATAAAATAATCGAAGATGTTTCAGGAAATAATCTAGAACGTTTATTCGATAGAGATGTCACAAAAAAGAAAACAAAACCAATTTTAGAACGTAAATTTTCTATATCATAGTAACTTAAGAAACTAATCGAGTTAATTCATGTTCTAATTTTTCTAAAATCAAAAGCTCAGCCTTATTTTTTCCTTTAAAAGCTTCAGCAATACGATACGAAGTTTCTATAATTAATTGCTTAATTTCTCGAGTAAAGAAATAAGAATAGTTGTTGTAGTATTCTAAAAAATCGGTAAAACAATCTTCAGTAGTTGCATTTTTACTGTACAACCAATCAAATACAACTTCTATTTGATAAGCCGTATCTGTACCAAACATATCAAAAGTTTCATCAATCATTAGCCATTTGTCTTTTACAACTTGTTTTAATGCTTTTATTTCATGCATATTAATACTGTTGTCAGACTTCGCAACTGCATAAAAAACTTTGGCAATATTCTGATAAAACTTGATGTTTAGCTTTTTTGTTTTCATTTTAAATACGATTCAGAACAAAAATAAAATGAACAAATGAGGCTAGAAATGATAAATATCAGCTATAGTCTTTTTAATAAAATATATCTTTATATCAAATTTCTAATTGAATGTTCGACAAGGAAGAAAGAATAATTTTTGATACTCTTTTTGAAGCTGTTTCAGAAGGTATTATTGTGGTAGATAAGAATCAAGAAATCATGGTTGTAAACTCATCAGCAGAAGCAATGTTTGGTTACAACAAAGGGGAATTGTTAAATCAACAATTAAAAACATTAATTCCTCAAAAATATAAAGGAACTCACGATTCGCATTTTAATTCATTTTTAAAAGTACAGCAGAAAAGACAAATGGGACATGGAAGAGATTTGTATGCTGCACATAAAAACGGAAGTGTATTTCCTATAGAAGTAGGTTTAAATCCGTTTGAAATGCAAGGAGAAATGTATACAATGGCGTTAGTTGTAGATATTTCTTTGAGAAAACATCAAGAATTAGAAATACTAGAATTAAATACCAAACTAGAAAATAAAGTAAGAGAAAGAACCAAAAGTTTAAGTGAAACTGTAGATGAATTAGAAAAAATGAATCAGCAGTTAGATGAAGAAAATAAGAAAAGAATTGTTGCAGAGAAAAAAGCGAAAGTAGCATTAAAGAAAGAGCGAGAATTAAATGAATTAAAAACAAAGTTTTTATCATTAGTATCGCATGAATTTAAAACGCCGTTAAGCGGAATTTTAACGTCTACAATGTTGTTGTCGAAATACAAATTAACCGAACAACAAGAAAAAAGAGAAAAACATTTATCGATAATAAAGAACAAGGTTCATTATTTAAATAATATCCTAAACGATTTTTTATCTGTTGAAAAACTTGAAAAAGGAGAGATTAAATACAATTTGACTTCTTTTCAGATTAAAAGAACGATAAAAGAAGCGATTAGCGGAGCAAGTTTATTATTAAAAAAAGGTCAGGAAATTGTGTGTAATTCAGATATGGAAGACATTACAATTCACCAAGATGAAAAGATTATGGAACTTACTTTTCTTAATCTTTTAAGTAATGCTGTAAAATATTCTCCTGAAAATACAATCATAACAATTTCGGTACGACAAAATCATTCAGAAACTACAGTACAAGTAGAAGATCAAGGATTTGGAATTCCTGAGAAAGATCAAAAAAATATATTCCAACGTTATTTTAGAGCAGAAAATGTATTGCTTAATGAAGGAACAGGAATTGGTTTAAATATTGTAAAAAGTCATTTAGAAAACTTAGGAGGAACCATAACTTTTACGAGTAAAGAAAACGTAGGTTCAACATTTATAGTCACGATCCCAAACAAAGCTGAATTATGAGAAAAATTCTATTAATTGAAGACGATATTACATTAAGAGAAAACACAGCAGAATTACTAGAGTTAACCGATTACTATGAAGTAGTTATGGCTGAAAATGGTAAAGTTGGCATAGAAAAAGCATTAAGCGAATTACCAGATTTAATTGTTTGTGATATTATGATGCCCGAAGTTGATGGCTATGGTGTGTTAGAAATTTTATCTAAAAATCCGAAAACACAGTTTACTCCTTTTATCTTTTTATCAGCAAAAACAGAACGAAGTGACGTACGAAAAGGAATGAATCTTGGAGCCGACGATTATATTACAAAACCTTTTACTGAAGAAGAATTAATTAGCGCAATTGAAAGTAGATTGGCAAAGTCTTCAATTTTAAAAGAACAGAAAACAGTAGTTGAAGAAATTCCGAATGAAAATGAACTTAGAGATTTGAATGATCTTAAAAATTTCTTTGATGATAACGGAACTGTTTTTTCTTTTCAAGGAGAAGAAAAAGTGTATGAAGAAGGCGATAACTCTAATTATATTTATTTGGTGACGAAAGGCGGAGTGAAATGTTCTAAGCTTAACGAACAAGGTAAAGTGTTAACGACTTCACTATACAAAGAAGACGATTTATTCGGGTATACTTCTTTCTCTCAAAACATTCCCTATCAAGAAACAGCTATAGCAATGGAAGCAACAGAACTTGTAGGAATTCACAAGTCGGAGTTGATTTCAGTTTTACATAAAAACCATAAAGTTGTATTAGATTTAGTTGATCTTTTAGCAGATAATTTAAAAGATGTAAAAGAACAATTATTAGATATGGCCTATAATTCTGTTCATAAAAAAACAGCAGCAACACTACTAAAATTTGCTGAACGCATGAATAGAAATCCAGATGATATTATTAGAATAGCACGACACGATTTAGCTAGTGTTGCTGGTATTGCTACCGAAACTTTAATTCGAAGTATTTCTAAACTTAAAAAGAACGGGATTATAGAAATTGAAGGTAGAAATATTAAAATTGTTGATATGGAGGCCTTAAAACTAGTAGAATGATTTTTATCATTTTTTAGAAGTACTGCGATACATACTTTTATCATAATTAAATATGTCGATTATGAGAATTGTATCTTTTTTAATAGTGGTATTGGTAATTATTGGTTGCAAGTTAGATAAAGAACCAATTCATACTACGACTAAAATTAGTAGTAAGGATTCATTAATGATTAATGATTCTGTTACCATTCAACTTAATACGGAAGAGTTACAGCATAATGTAAAAATCAATCCTATAAAATCAGATGAAGATAATAGTAACTTCATCAAAGATTATGTGGTGCATAAACAGTTGTACAAAGAAACTGACAATTATATAATTGACTTCTGTTATCCACAGTTAGATGAAAATTACAATCCGAAATTTGAACTTTTTAATGATTTTGTTGAGAACGAATTAATACAACTTTCTAGAATAGAACAAGATGTTTTAGAAAGTCAAGAACTCTTATGTGATACACTACAGAAAAATCCAATTCGAGAACACAGAATAGGAGAATACAAGATTTATCAACAAAAAGAAACGCACATAAGTGTACTCTTTTATTTAGAGAATCATTACGCACAAACTAAAGCAGCTTACTACACTTTTAAAACAGTAAATTTTGATAAAATAAAAGGAAAATTACTCCACTTCGAAGATTATTTTTTACCTGGAAGTTTATCAGAAGTTCATCAAATTTTAAATTCAGAAATTAGAACACAAATCGCTAAAGGAGATTTATTTTATGAATGTTTCGAAGTAAGTTTAGATGATTTTGAAGTTGCTAAAAACGATTTTGTAGTTAACAATAATCATATCATTTTTTACTTCAACGATTGTATTATGTGTCCTTCATTTGTAGGAACATATTCTATAGAAATTCCTTTAGAAAAGTTAAAACCAGTATTACAGCAAAACTGGTCAGATCGCTTCATTTTATAAGATCAGAACTGATTAATATCATAGTTTACTTTTTTTTTCATACAGAAATTTGCTTTACGTAAATCGTGTATATGAAAACAACCTGTTATCACTGTGGAGACGAATGTAACGAGCATCAAAAAATAGAATTTGATGATAAATCGTTTTGTTGCAATGGATGTAAAACAGTATACGAGATTTTTTCGCTAAACGATTTAACATGCTATTACGATTTACAAGAAAGTCCGGGAGCAACACCATTAGATATTCAAGGTAAATACGATTATTTAGATGATGAAAGTATCATTCAAAAATTACTTTCGTTTAACGACGAAAATGTTCAGATTGTAGAGTTATACATTCCGCATATTCATTGTAGTTCATGTATTTGGGTGTTAGAAAATCTTCAGAAATTACAAAAAGGAATCGTAACTGCACAAGTTAACTTTCCTAAAAAGAGTGTACGTATTACATACAAAGTTGATCAAATTAGTTTAAAGGAAATAGTTGTCCTACTGAGTTCCATTGGTTATGAACCTTATATTTCTTTAGAAGATTATGAATCAGGAAGTAAAAATGTCGATCGTAGCTTAATTTATAAGTTAGGTTTAGCTGGTTTTGCTTTTGGAAATGTAATGTTGCTTTCTTTTCCAGAATACTTTGAAGTAAATGAATTTTGGTTAGAAAAGTACAAACACACATTTCGTTGGTTGATGTTTGCTTTTTCTATTCCTGTAGTTGTGTATGCAGCTCAAGATTATCTGATCTCTGCGTATAAAGGATTACGATCTAAATTATTGAATATCGATGTTCCTATCGCACTAGGAATTTTAGTACTTTTTACAAGAAGTGCTGTTGAGGTGTTGTTTGATTTAGGAAGTGGTTTTTTCGATAGCTTAACAGGTTTGGTTTTCTTTTTGTTATTAGGAAAGTTCTTTCAGCAAAAAACATACAATTACTTATCGTTTGAGCGTGATTATAAATCTTATTTTCCAATTGCTGTCACGAAAGTAAATAAAAACGGAAATGAAGAAACCATTCAGATTTACAAGATTGAAAAAGGAGATCGAATTTTAATTCGTAATCAAGAATTAATTCCTGTAGATGGAATTTTAATCAATGGAAATGCTCAAATCGATTACAGTTTTGTTACGGGTGAAGCAAATCCGGTTCAGAAAAAATCAGGAGATAAATTATTTGCAGGAGGAAAACAATTGTCAGGAGCTATAGAAATTGAGGCAATCAATTCTGTAGAACAAAGTTATTTAACGCAATTGTGGAGTAACGCTGTTTTCGAAAAAGATAAAACCAGCAAGTTTACAACCATCACTAATAAAATAAGTAAAAATTTTACCATTGCTATTCTTTCCATCGCTGCTCTAGCAAGTATGTTTTGGTTTTTTACAGATGCAACTAAAGTTTTAAATGTTTTTACAGCTGTGCTTATTATTGCTTGTCCATGTGCAATTGCGTTAGCAGCTCCATTTACTTTAGGTAATATGTTACGAATTTTTGGTAAGCAAAAATTTTATTTAAAAAACGCTACAGTTATAGAACAGTTAGCAAAAGTAGATACGATAGTTTTCGATAAAACAGGAACCTTAACTACTAGAGCAAATAGTGAAGTAAAATACACAGGTTCAGTCTTAAGTTTTAATGAAGAAAAAGCTTTAAAAGCAACATTACGAGCTTCTAATCATCCTTTAAGTAGAACAATTTATGAAACTATGACGAAGATTTCTTTAGAGAAAGAGAGTCAGGTTTTTGAACATACAGGAAAAGGATTACAAGCAACCGTAGCTACTGTTGATGTTAAAGTTGGATCTGCTTCTTTCGTGAAAAATGAAAAGGAACAATTTAGTTCAGATACTTCTGTGCATGTCAGCATTCAAAATGATTATAAAGGAAAGTTCACATTAAAAAATACTTATCGTAAACATGTAGATGAAGTATTTCAGACGTTTTCAGCATATGATCTTTCTGTTGTTTCAGGCGATAATGAAGGGGAAAAAGTGTATTTAAAAAAAAGATTGCCAGAGAACACGACATTATTATTCAATCAAAAGCCAGAAGACAAATTGGCTTATGTTTCTCAACTTCAAAAGAAGCATAAAAATGTCGCGATGATTGGAGACGGATTAAATGATGCTGGAGCTTTAATGCAAAGTGAAGTTGGTATTGCAGTATCTGAAGATATTAATGTGTTTTCACCAGCTTGTGATGCAATTTTAGATGCAAATCAGTTTGAAAAACTACCAAAATTTATAAAAGCTACAAAACAAACGATGCGTGTTATCCAATACTGTTTTATCATTTCTCTGATTTATAATAGTGTCGGACTGTATTTCGCTGTAACCGGACAATTATATCCTGTGATTGCTGCGATTCTAATGCCTTTAAGTTCAATAAGTATTGTGGTGTTTACCACTATAGCAACTAATATTTTAGGAAAAAAACTATAATATGAAATCACTAATTCAAAAATATAATATTCCAGGGCCAAGATATACGAGTTACCCAACTGTTCCATATTGGGATGCAACTACGTTTTCAAAAGAAAAATGGCTCAAAAATTTTAAAAAATCATTTGAAGAAAGTAACCAAGCAGAAGGAATAAGTTTATACATACATTTACCTTTTTGTGAAAGTTTATGCACATTTTGTGCTTGTCATAAACACATTACAAAACGTCATGAAGTTGAAATTCCGTATATCAAAACTCTAATTAAAGAATGGGAATTATATAGAGAAAAAATGACTCAAGTTCCTGTGATTAAAGAAATTCATTTAGGTGGAGGAACACCGACTTTTTTTGCTTCGGAACAATTAAAAGAATTGATCAATTCAATTTTAGAAGGAAGTCAAAAGCATCCTGATTTTGAGTTTAGTTTTGAAGGTCATCCGAATAACACTACAAAAGAACAATTAGAAACTTTATATAATCTTGGATTTACACGTGTAAGTTTTGGTATTCAAGATTATGATAGTACTGTTCAAAAAGCAATTCATAGAATTCAATCTTTCGAAAACGTAAAACAAGTTACAAAATGGGCTCGTGAAATCGGATATACATCTGTGAGTCATGATTTAATTTTTGGATTACCGTTTCAAACTAAAGAAAGTATTACGGACACAATTTTAAAGACCAGAGAATTACTTCCTGATCGAATTTCATTTTATAGTTATGCACATGTGCCTTGGGTAAAAGGAGTTGGTCAGCGTGGTTTTAGTGAAGAACATTTACCTAAGTCAGATGAGAAAAGAGCTTTATATGAATTAGGAAAACAAATGCTAACCAATATTGGGTATCATGAAATAGGAATGGATCATTTTGCGTTGCCTTCCGATAATTTGTTTAAGGCGACAACTTCACAAAAACTTCATAGAAACTTTATGGGATACACATCGAGTAAAACTAAACTCATGATTGGTTTAGGAATGTCGGCAATTAGTGATTCTTGGTACGGATTTGCACAAAATGTAAAAACCGTAAAAGAATATCAAGCATTAGTTAATAATGGTGAAATCCCAGTATTTAGAGGTCATATTTTAACTGATGAAGATTTAGTGATTCGAAAACACATTTTAAATATCATGTGTCATTTTTCTACGAATTGGAAAGCAAAAGAAATGCATTTTGAAGCTTTACCTAAATCAATAGAATTATTAGAAGAAATCGCTTCAGATAATTTAATAGCAATTGATAGTAATTCATTGAATGTAGCTCAAGAAGCTCGACCATTTATTCGAAATATTTGTATGGCTTTTGATGTACGATTACAACGAAAGAAACCTGAAACAAAGTTGTTCTCAATGACGATATAATCTAATAAAAGAAAGAAACCGTTTTTCTAATGATCTATTGATAAAAATTTTGAAAATCAAGGCTGAAGGAGTGGTGAAAGATAAAAAGTTGTTTGAGCAAAGCGAGTTCTTTTTATCTGTGGAGGAAGTAGCCGTAGTATTTTCTCAAGTTTTTATCATAAATCTTGACTTTTGCTTCTTTGTGTCAAGGCAAAGAAGAGAATAAATATGATTCTTTAAGATAATATTCTATCAAAGAATAAAAGTCAAACATGACCAATGTCATAGTATAAAAATCTTTCCAAAACTACTTTTGAAATATAATTAATAAACTAACAAGATGGGGGTAATTTATGTATTGCTGGCAGTAAGTGTGTCAGTAGCAATAGTCTTTTTTATTGCATTTATAATTTCCGTTAAAAAGGGACAATATGACGATACCTACACTCCTTCAGTTAGAATGTTATTTGACGACGAGTTAGTAACTAAGAATACAAATAAAGAATAGATTTTTAATTCAATTTAAATTATGGAAATGCAACAATTTTATTACGATAATAAAATCGTAAAAAAATTTATTTACGCTACCTTATTATGGGGAATCGTAGGTTTTTCAGTAGGGCTTCTCTTAGCTTTTATGTTTTTATTCCCAAATATAACTGATGGGATTTCATGGCTTAGTTTTGGTCGTTTAAGACCTTTACATACTAATGCTGTGATTTTTGCTTTCGTAGGAAATGCAATTTATGCAGGTGTGTATTATTCTCTTCAACGTTTATTAAAAACGAGAATGGCAAGCGATCTGTTAAGTAACATTAATTTCTGGGGATGGCAGTTAATTATTGTGGCAGCAGCAATTACACTTCCTTTAGGATATACAACGTCTAAAGAATATGCCGAGTTAGAATGGCCAATAGATATTGCAATTGCTGTAGTATGGGTAGTGTTTGGTGTAAACATGATTTGGACGATCTTAAAACGTCGTCAACGTCACTTGTATGTTGCCATTTGGTTTTACCTGGCAACTTTTGTTACTGTAGCTGTTTTACACATTTTTAATAGTTTAGAATTACCAGTAAGTGGATTGAAAAGTTATTCTGTTTATGCTGGAGTTCAAGATGCTTTAGTACAATGGTGGTACGGGCATAATGCAGTTGCATTTTTCTTAACTACTCCTTTTTTAGGATTGATGTATTACTTTATTCCTAAAGCGGCAAACAGACCCGTGTATTCGTATCGATTATCGATTATTCACTTTTGGTCTTTAATTTTTATTTATATCTGGGCAGGTCCGCATCACTTATTATATTCTGCTTTACCAAACTGGGCTCAGAATTTAGGAGTAGTTTTTTCAATTATGTTAATTGCTCCATCTTGGGGAGGAATGATCAACGGATTATTAACCTTAAGAGGTAGTTGGGATAAAGTTCGTCAAGATCCAGTTTTAAAATTCATGGTCGTAGCAATTACAGGTTATGGTATGGCAACTTTTGAAGGGCCAATGTTATCGCTAAAAAATGTAAATGCAATAGCACACTTTACCGATTGGATTATTGCTCACGTTCACGTAGGAGCTCTAGCGTGGAACGGATTTATGACTTTCGGTATGATTTATTGGTTAGTTCCTAAATTATTTAAAACAAAATTATACTCTAGAGCTTTAGCAAATTTCCATTTTTGGATTGGAACTTTAGGTATCATTATCTACACATTACCAATGTATGTTGCAGGTTTTGTTCAAGCTTTTATGTGGAAACAATTCAACCCAGATGGAACATTAACTTATGCAAACTTCTTAGAAACAGTTCAAGAGATTTTACCAATGTATTGGCTACGTGCTATCGGAGGTAGTTTATACATCATAGGAGCAATTGTAATGGTTTACGTTATTGTGCAAACGATTAGACAAGGTGAAAAAGTAACTGATGATTTAGCTGAAGCAGCTCCGTTAACTAAAGTTTCAAAATATAGAACAAAAGGAGAAACATGGCATACTTGGTTAGAGCGTAAGCCAGTGAAATTAACATTGTATGCAACCATAGCAATTTTAATTGGTGGAGTAGTACAAATTGTACCAACATTAATGGTTGAGTCTAATATTCCGTATATCGAAGCTGTAAAACCATATTCTCCGTTAGAATTAGAAGGTAGAGATATTTATATCTCAAATGGTTGTGTTTCGTGTCACTCACAAATGATTCGTCCATTTAGAAGTGAAGTAGAACGTTATGGAGAATACTCTAAAGCAGGAGAATTTGTGTACGATCATCCTTTTTTATGGGGAAGTAAACGTACTGGTCCAGATTTACATCGTGTAGGAGGAAAGTATAATGACAGTTGGCACTTTAACCATATGTACGATCCACAAAGTACTTCACCAGGTTCCATTATGCCTGCTTATCAATGGATCATTAAAAATAAGTTAGATAAATCTCAAACGGAGAAGAAAATGCGAGCTATGATCACTTTAGGAGTTCCTTACACAGAAGAAGATGTGAAAAATGCTCAAAAGAGTATGAATGAGCAAGGAATGCAGATTCAACAAAACCTATATGAAGATCCTGATTTTGCGAGCAATTATGATGAAAGTAAAAAATATGCTTTAGCAAATGATATTCCTTTTGTAGAAATGAAAGATAGAGAAATTGTAGCACTTATAGCTTACTTACAAAGATTAGGAGTTGATATTAAAGTAAACGATGTAAAAGACAAATTATCAAAAAAATAGAATCATGTTAAAGTTTGTAAAAAATCATTTAGAGAGTATCACAGGAATAGAAATTTATCCATTGATTTCATTAAGCATATTCTTCACCTTTTTTCTATTGCTTTTTTGGTGGGTCTTCACGGCAAAGAAATCATACATAAAAAAAGTAAGTCATATACCATTAGATAATTAAACAGAAAAATCATGAAAAGAGTTTTTCAATCGATCATGTACCTACTATTTGTTTTTGTAAGTTTTTGGGCTTTAATTAAAGCAATTACGTCATATGAAAATCCATTTAGTTTATACGAAAACCCATTAGTTTGGATACTGTTAGTCTTCTTAGTATTAGTCATTTTAGTTAAAGAATACTTTAGTTACACAGTATATAAAATGACTGAGGAATTAAAACTAGAAAAAGAAGGTTTTAATCCAGAAGAAATAGAAGATGAATGGGAAGTTTGGTTCAGAAAAGTATTTAAAAAGTTTACAAGATCTAAAGCAATAGAAGAGGAAGAAGAAATTGTACTAGATCATAACTACGATGGCATAAAAGAATTAGACAATGTACTTCCGCCATGGTGGGTGTATTTATTTTATGCTACAATTGTTTTCGGAGTAATTTACTTGATTCGTTTTCATATTGCAGGAGGAGATTCTCAAGAAATGGAATATGAAAAAGCAATGGCAAAAGCTAAATATGAAATTGAGCAATACAAAGCCAATACACCAAATTTATTTGATGTAGAAAAAGTAGAATTACTTACTGATGATGGAGCGATAGCAAGAGGTAAAGCAGTCTTTAATTTGAATTGCGCTTCCTGTCATGCTCCTGATGGAGGTGGAGGTGTAGGACCAAATCTTACAGATGAATATTGGATTTTAGGTGGCGGATTTAAGAATGTCTTCAATACTGTTTATAATGGCGGTAGAGCAGGAAAAGGAATGGTGCCTTGGAAAGGAGTTTTAAAACCTCAAGATATTCAAAAAGTAGCGAGTTATATTATTTCTATTGAAGGAAATACAACAGCTAAACCAAAGAAACCTCAAGGAGAAATCTGGAAAAAAGAATAGTTAGTAATTAGTTTTGATAGTTGACAATGGAAACACCTAAAAACGAAAAATTTAGAGATAGTATTGGTACCATAGACTCCGAAGGAAAACGTGCTTGGGTGTTTCCTAAACAACCTAAAGGAAAACTATACAATTATCGTAGTTATGTGAGCTACGCATTGTTACTTTTTCTATTGTCTGCACCATTTATAAAAATCAATGGAAATCAATTTTTATTATTTAATGTTCTAGAACGTAAATTTAATGTATTCGGATTTCCATTTTGGCCGCAAGATTTTCATTTGGTAGTAATATCAATGATTATTGGGGTTGTCTTTGTAACTCTTTTTACCGTTGTTTTTGGAAGAGTTTTCTGTGGATGGATTTGTCCACAAACTATTTTCCTAGAAATGGTTTTCAGAAAAATAGAATATTGGATAGAAGGAGATCGAGGAAAACAAATTCGTTTGGCTAAACAACCTTGGAATGCTGAAAAGATCAGAAAAAAGGTATTAAAATGGTTCGTGTTCTTTTTAATTTCATTTGGTATTGCGAATGTGTTTTTAGCATACATTATCGGAAGTGATGAACTTTTATTATACATAAGTAACGGACCAGCAAATCATGTTTCAATATTTATAGCGCTGTTAATTTTTACGGGTGTTTTTTACTTTGTTTTTGCTTGGTTTAGAGAACAAGTATGCATTATCGCTTGTCCGTACGGACGATTACAAGGTGTTTTATTAGATAATCAATCGGTTGTTGTTGCATACGATTACAAACGAGGAGAAAAGGAAAAAGGAAGAGCAAAATTTAATAAAAAAGAAGATAGAATTGCTTCTGGTAAAGGAGATTGTATCGATTGTAAGCAATGTGTTCATGTTTGTCCTACAGGAATAGATATTCGTAACGGAACTCAACTAGAATGTGTGAATTGTACCGCTTGTATAGATGAATGCGATACCATGATGGAAAATATCGGGTACCCTAAAGGATTAATTCGTTTTGCAAGTATTGAAAATATAGAAAAAAAGAGTCCGTTTAAGTTTACTGCTAGAATGAAAGGTTACGCAGCAGTGCTTGTCATCTTATTTGGTGTTTTAACAGGAATGTTATTCTTAAGAAACGACGTTGAAGCCAAAGTATTTCGATTACCAGGTCAGTTATATGAACGAAAAGCAGACGGAATTATCAGTAACGTATATTCTTTTAAAATTGTAAATAAAACTACTGAGGAAATTAACAATATACATTATGAACTATTATCTCATAAAGGGAAAATAGAAATTGTAACACATCAAGATTTTACAATACCTAAACAAGGTATGGCTGAAGGTTCTCTTTTTATTGAATTACATCAAAGTCAGTTAAAAAAAGACAGAGTGAAACTCAAAATAGGAGTATACAGTAAAAACAAACTTATAGAAACTACCACAACAAATTTTTTAGGACCTAGAAAATTTTGGTAACACTTTAAATTAAAACAAATATGAAACTAAATTGGGGTACAGGTATAGTAATAGCAATCTTAGCTTTTATTGGATTTATCATGTTTATGGTTACAACTATGATAACAAACCACAAATACAATCACGATTTGGTAACCGACAGCTATTATCAAAAAGAATTAAAATATCAAGATAATATCAATGCAGAACAAAATGTATTAGCAATAAAAGATGCGATAGTTATTCAATTAAATCAGAAAGGTTTAGAATTGCTGTTTTCAGAAGAATTTCAATCAGAATTTATAAATGGAAAAGTATTCTTATACAGACCTTCAGATAAAACTTTAGATAGTGAGTTTCCTATAGTTTTAAAAAATCAAAAGCTACATATTCCTGAAAAGTTTTTAGTTGGGGGACGTTGGAATATTACAGTAGATTTTAATTATAAGGGAACTCCTTTTTTATATCATAAAGAACTTACACTTTAATGCTGTACACTGCTTTCATATTGGGTTTGTTAGGAAGTTTACACTGTTTAGGCATGTGCGGACCAATAGCTTTTATGTTACCATTAAACAAGCAAAACCAAGTAACACAGTTTTTTCAGTTAATGAGTTACCATTTAGGAAGACTATCAACTTATGCTTTGTTAGGTTTGGTATTCGGGTTATTAGGTAGAGGTTTTGAATTATTTACATTTCAGCAACATTTATCTATTTTCACAGGAATTCTAATGATTGTAATCATTTTATTCCCCAAAATTGTTCACAGATTAAAAATAACCAATTCATTAAACAGGTTTATCATTAAAGTAAAATCTGAATTAGGTAAAGAACTCAAAGAGAAAAAAAGAAATACATTTTTCCTTATTGGTTTTTTAAATGGTTTTCTTCCTTGTGGATTAGTTTATATGGCTATTTTAGGAGCCATAGCAACCCATAATGCATTATACGGAAGTTTATATATGTTTTTATTTGGTATTGGTACAATTCCGTTAATGAGTTCAATTGTATACTTAGGGAAATTTACACATTTTACGTTTTACAATTACTTTAAAAAAATAGTTCCTTTTGCAGTAATTCTTATAGGTGTGTTGTTTATCCTACGAGGGTTAGCCTTAGATATTCCCTATATCTCACCAGCAAATTCTGTTAGTAATTTAGTAGAACACCAAACAGTTTGTAAATAATCTTTTTTAAAAAATGATTTTTATCATGTTTTTAAAAAGGGTAACTGATTGATATCATAGTTTTTACTTGAAAGTTAAAGTAGTTTTACACTATTAATTATTAAGTCTCTCTATCATGAAAAAAATTATTGTACCAGTAGATTTCTCGTTACATTCTGAGAACGCTTTAAGAACTGCAGCTTCATTTGCGAAGCAATTTAAATCAGAAATAGTTGCAGTTCATATGTTAGAATTGTCTAACGCATTAATTTCAGTTTCGTCATCATATATCAATGAGCAGGCAGTATTCCAAATTAAGTTGGCACGACAAAAGTTCGATGAATTTCTAGATAAACCATATTTATCAGATATCACAGTTTCAACATTAATTCAGCCATACAAAGACTTTAGTAGCTTTCATGATTTAAAAGGACAAGAAGATGCAGATTTAATCATTATGTCTTCACAAGGAGCTACAGGTTTTAAAGAAATGTTTTTAGGATCGAATTCAGAAGTAGTAGTGAGAAACTCTACAATTCCAGTATTGGTTATTAAAGGACTTCCGATCACAGAACCATTCAAAAAAGTAGTTTTTGCCTGTGATTTTTCAAATGATTTTGTAGAACCATATAAACAAGCTAAAGAAATTTTATCAGTTTTTAAATGTGAAATAGAATTGGTTCACGTGAATACTCCAGGAGCCAAATTTAAAACGACAAAAGAAAAGAAAGAACGCATTGATAGTTTCTTATACAACGTCGGAGAAAGTTTTGAAAACAAACCTAAAATAGTAGAAGTTTCTGATTATAAAATTGAAGATGGCATTTTAGAATATGCTCAAACTAACCAAAGTGATCTAATCATTATGCCAACACATGGTAAACATGGTATTGAACATTTTTTAGATGGAAGCATTGCTGAAGATATTGTAAATCACGCAGCCTTACCAGTTTTAACAATCAAAATATAAATCCAATAATTAATTTATTATGAAAAAAAGAACACCTGTATCAAAAATAATGAGTGCTAATTTAGTAACACTAAGTTCAATTGATGATTTAACAACAGCAGAAGAGTTATTTAAAACTCATGAAATACGACATATACCAGTTGTACAAGGCGAAGAAATCATAGGAATGTTAAGTCACACCGATTTACTAAGAGTAAGTTATGCAGAAACGGTTCAAGAATACGAAACAGAAGTAGATATTGTACTGAATAGCATTTTTACAATTGAGCAAGTAATGACAAAAAATGTGGTTACAGTGAATGCGAGCGATACAATTAAAGAAGTAGCAGAAGTATTGTCAACTCGAGAATTTCATGCGTTACCAGTTGTAGAAAATAATGTGTTGGTTGGAATCGTAACTACTACCGATTTAATTAAATATTTATTAGAGCAGTATTAAAGTAATATTGTGTATTTCATTCTGTAATTCAGTTTTCTGAATTTTTCTAGAATAGGAAGAGGAAAATCTTTTTAAGGTTTTCCTCTTTTTTCTTTTATAACCGTACAATCTTTTATTGTATAGTTTTTACTTTTTTAATTGATTATAATTCTAATTAGCTTTAATGTTAATTTTTAGTAAGTTGGACTTAAATCTAATATATTTGCCAACCTGTAAATACTTTAAATGAAGTTTGTATCTAAAATAATATCATTAAGCGTAATTTTATCTTTTTTTGTTTCTTTTTCTCAAGAAACATTGCCTATTTATCAAGATTATCTTTCTGATAATGTTTTTTTGGTACACCCAGCAGCAGCTGGTATTGGAGAGTGTGGTAAAATCCGATTAACAGCAAGGAGTCAATGGCTAGGTATAGATAACGCTCCACAGTTACAAACTTTAAGTTTTCACGGAAGATTTAATGAAGATTCAAAAGCTGCTTTTGGAGCTATTTTATTTAATGATAAAAATGGTTTTCATTCACAAAAAGCAGTGCAAGGTACTTATGCTTATCATTTGAATTTAAGTAACGGAAGTGTTTTTAATCAATTATCTTTTGGTTTGTCTTTATCTGCTGTACAAAATGAGGTAGATCAAAGTACTTTTAGTGGAGATCCACAAGTACAACAAATCATAGAAAGTGATTTTTATTTTAATTCAGATTTCGGACTTGCTTATCACTATAGAGGATTTTCTAGCTATTTAACTGTCAAAAATATTTTCTTAACAGCTAAAGATAATTTGACTTCAGAATTCGATGCTTTAAACCTTAGGAATTATATTATTGGCGCAGGTTATTATTTTAATAACGACAAAAAACTACAATTTGAACCATCTTTTATGTTTCAGTTCAAAGAGCAAACAGGAGAAAAAGTTGTTGACTTAAATGTTAAAGCGTACAGAAAATTAAAAGGATCTTTACTTTGGGCTGGAATTTCTTATCGTTCTTCTTTCGACGGAAATACTTTTGAAAATGCTCAATATTTTTCTCCTTTATTAGGAATAAATTTCAAAAGATTTATGTTTGCTTATACTTTTACCAAACAATCTGGAGATTTAGTTTTTGCTGAAGGAGGTTTCCATCAATTGTCTTTGGGGATGAATTTGTTATGTGCTAAAAGAAGATTAGCCGCATGTCCAAATATTAATGGGCAATTATTTTAAAATGCCAATTGCTCAATTGAACTATATTTAGCGCCTTCCAATATCCTTTCCAATACAATTTTATTTTTGTTGGTGTAAAAAATATTTGAAGTGTTTTTTATTTCAGTATTTAGTAAATTCTTTTGAACCAAAATTCTTTTGGTTTGTCTTGCAACAGCTTCACCAGAATCAATTATAGTAAGAGTAGTATTAGTTATTTTTCTAATTGCATTTATTAAGTAAGGATAATGTGTACAGCCCAATACTAAACAATCTATATTTTCTTTTAGCATAGGATCAATATAAGATTTTAAAAGTAGATTCATTTCTGAAGAATCAATTTTACCTTGTTCAATTAACTCTACTAAGCCTTCTCCAATCTGTTCTATGATTTTAATATCATTATTAATTAAAGATGATGTTTTTTCAAATAATTCACTATTTAAAGTCCCTTTCGTAGCTAGTATACCTATAGTTTTTGTTTTAGTTTGAAGAGATGCAGGCTTTATTGCAGGTTCAATACCGATAAAAGGTACAGAATAATTTTCACGTAAATATTGAATAGCATTTGTTGTAGCTGTGTTACAAGCAACCACTATAAGCTTGCAGTTTCTTTGAATTAAAAACTCTGTGTTTTTTATTGAAAGATTTATGATTTCTTCCTTAGTTTTTTGACCATAGGGAGCGTTTAAACTATCTGCTAAGTAAATTGTATCTTCATTAGGTAAAAGTTGTTGAATCTCTTTCCAAATGGATGTACCTCCTATACCAGAGTCAAAAATACCAATAGGTTGCTTAGAATTATTAATCATGTTAGCACAAAAATAAAAATCCTGCTTAATTTAAGCAGGATTTTATAATATGGTTTAACTTAAAAAAGTTGTTTTAGAATCCTAATTTAGTTTTTACAGCATTAAAAATGTCTTCACCTTTTTCGAATACGATTAAACCTTTACCAGGAGCTGCATCTAATACATAAACGATTCCTTTCTCAGCAGCTACAGCTTTAATAGCATCTTCAGCTTTTTTTAAGATAGGAGCAGTTTTTTCTTTGTACTTCTTTGCCATTTCTTGGTTCATAGTTTGCTCTGCTTGAGCTATTTTTGCTCTATCTTGTTGTATTTCTTGAGCTCTCTTAGCATTTGCTTCTTTAGTCTGTGAATTTTGCTCAGCTTCAAACTTTTTATATTTAGCTTCTAAAGCTTTAAACATTCCTTCTATATCTGCTCTGTATGTTTTTTGTAATTTTTCTAATTCAGCTTTTAATGCTTTTGTTTCTGGCATCTCAGCTAATAATTTATCGGTGTTAATATGTGCAGTTTTTTGTGCATTCACCACTCCACCTAAACCAATCGTAAAAATTGCAGCTAATAATAACGCTTTTAAATGTTTCATGTTTGTCTTAATTTAAAATTTTTGTTCTCTTTTCTATTCTATAAATTAATTTGTTTTGTCTTTTTTCTCTGCTTCTTCTTTTTTCTTAGCTTCTTTAGCTTTACGTAAAGCTTCTTTCTTTTCTTTTAATAATCTACGTTTTTCATCTCTTGCTTTTAAACGAGCTTTTCTTTTTTCCTCTATTGCTTTTAACTTTGCCTCACGCTCTGTTAATTTCTTTTGCCTTATAGCTTCTTTTTTCGCATCTCTTTGTTTAGCTGCTTCCGATTTTCCATCGTCATCAAGTAACTTTTTTCTAGCGGCTATTTTATCACGTTTAGCTTGTTTCTTTACATCGATTTTAATCAATTTTAAAACTAGTGAGCTAATATCGTGTTTTTTGTTAGAATATAACATTACTAATTCACTCGATTTGTCAAAAACGAAATCATATTTTTTTCTCGAGGCTATAGTTTGTACTGCATTGTAAACTTGGTCTTGAATTGGCTGAATTAGTTTCTTACGTAATATGTACATATCACCATCAGGACCAAAATACAGCGATTCTAACTTACGTAAAGCATCCTGTTTTACTTGGATATCTTCTTCACGTTCTTCTATTAAATCTTGTGTTAAAATTGCTTTCTCGTTAGATAGATCAGTTTTCATAACTTCGATCTGTCTTGCTTCTTTATCTAGGTTAGATCTCCATTTAGCAACCTTGTCATTTAAAGCATTTTGAGCTTCTATATATTGTGGAATACTCTGTAGAATATAATCCATGTCTATATAGGCAATTCTCTGATTTTTTTGTGCAACACTTACACTTACTGCAATAAGTAAAAGAACGAACGTAAGATTTATTTTTTTCATTGTTTATAGTGTATTTAGAAAAAACCGTGCCAAAAAACCAAAGTGTTACAAATGTAGTATTTTAGAACTGTCTTCCAATAATAAAATGTGTTTGCCAACCAGATTTTTGTGAAAAGCCTGGTAACGGATCAAACCCATGGGCAAAATCAATACCAAGTAAACCAAAAGCAGGCATAAATATACGTACTCCTAATCCAGCTGAACGCTTTAACTCAAACGGGTTAAATGTACTAAAATTGTCGTAAGCATTACCAGCTTCTAAAAATCCTAATGTGTATATAGATGCAGAAGGCTTATCTGTAATAGAATATCTTAATTCTAGTTGAAATTTATTATAAATAGATCCTCCATCTACAGAAGATAAACTATTGTTTTCATAACCACGTAAACCTACGATTTCTCTACCATCTAATTGTCCTTGAGCAATTCCATCACCACCAACAAAATAACGTTCTACAGGTGTTAAACCAAGTTCATCATTATATGAACCTAAGAAACCAATTTCAAAATTAGACATTAATACTAATTTCTTAGCTAAAGCAGTATACCATTTTCCTTTTGCAGATAATTTATAGTATTCTAACCATTTGAAACGATCTGCTAAAAAATCTTGTTGCTCAGTCGGTGTTAAACCTTCAGGTTCATCTGATAAGTCTTTACCATTAATTAAAGAGTAAGGTAAAGTAGCTTTTGCTCTTATAGAAAACTCTGATCCATAAGTAGGGAAAATTAAACTTGGTCCGGCAGAATTACGACTTAAAACTGCTGTATATGATAAATTATTTAAGTTTCCATTATTTAAGATTGCGTTTGACGAACCTACTCTATAAGGGAAATTATTTAGTCCAATTCTTTGGTAACTTATACTTTGAGATAATGAAAAGAAATCATCTGGCCATTTTAAACGTTTACCTAAGCCTAAAGTAGCTCCAAAAATATCTAAGCTCTGACTTCTATCAACTTGTCTAGTCTGGAAATTGAATCTAAACTGATTTGAGTAGAATATAGAGAAAGATAACGATTGTGGTTTTTTACCTCCTAACCAAGGTTCAGTAAATGAGAAACTATAAGTACTATTTGTTCTACTAGCTTGTAAACGTAAAGATAAACTTTGTCCATCTCCCATAGGAAGAGGTTTATAAGCATCTTTATTGAAAATATTTCTTATCGAGAAGTTGTTAAATGACAAACCTAATGTACCAATAAAAGATCCACCACCAAATCCACCTTGAAGTTCAATTTGGCTACCACCTTTTTCAACTACAGAGAATTCAATATCTGCGGTTTTATTAGCATAGTCTGGTTTTACATCAGGAGTAACATTAGTATCAAAGAAACCTAATTGACCTATTTCACGAATAGAACGTATAATGTTCTGTCTACTGAATAAATCTCCAGGTTTAACTCTAAGCTCTCTGTAAATTACATGATCATTCGTTTTATCATTTCCTACAACAGTTACTTTACCTATTGTTGCAGGCTCATCTTCTCTAATTCTAATTTCTACAGTGATAGAGTCATTTTTTACTTTAGTTTCAACTGCATTTACAGAAGAAAATAAATAACCGTTATTATGATAAAGTGATTGAATGTCTTGAGAGTCTGGTGTACCATCTCCAGAAATCCTTTCTTTCAATACTTTACCATTGTATACATCTCCTTTTTCTATTCTCAAGAAACGATCTAAGAATTCATCATTGTATTTTTTATTTCCAACAAAAATGATATCGGCAAATCTATATTGTCTTCCTTCTTCTAATTCAATTTCTAAATTAATTGTATTGTCATCGTTCCAAGTCAAACGATCTTCTAAGATTCTAGCATCTCTATAACCAAGTTCACTATAGGTCTCTAAAACTTTTTCTAAATCTTCTTTAAAATCATCTTCAATATATTTTGAAGATTTCCAAAAACGACCTAAAAATTTTCTTTTTGTATTTTTCATAGCACCTCTCAACTTACCATCAGATAGTGCTTTGTTTCCTACAAAATCAATATTTTTAATTTTAATACGATCACCTTTATCAATATGAATAAACATATCAACTACGTTTGTATCAGTGGTGTCTTTTTTCGTTGTTAAAGAAACTTTAGTTTTTAAATAACCCTTGTCGGTATATTTTTTCTTGAAGTAATTTCTCGTAGTTACGATTAAGTTGTCTGTTACTTGAGTTCCTTTTCTCAGCTCAGCTTCTTTTTGAAGATCTCTTGCCTTAGATTTACTAACTCCTGTTATCTTGATGTCGTTAAGTTTTGGTAATTCGACTACATCAAATTGAAGATATACAGTTTCACCATCAATTTTAGATAAATAAACATCAACTTCGCTAAACTGTTTACTATCGTATAGTTTTTTTATCGCACTAGTTAATTTGTCACCAGGTAATTTAACAGGTTGCCCAACTAATAACCCTGTGTATACTTTTACAGTTTCTTCACTAAATTTTTGAAGTCCAGTTACTGTAATTCCTCCTAAGATATATTGTTTTCCTCTCTCGTAATTTATTTTACCTTTAGTATCCTTAGTATTAGGATTAATAGTGTCTTTTGGTGTATCTTGAGCGTTAGCTATAGCCGTTAAAGCAATAAAAAAAACTGTAAAAAATAAATTTTTATACATTGGTATCAATCTGTTCACTTGTCTTTCCAAATCTTCGTTCTCTGTTTTGATAGTCTATAATTGCGTCGAATAAATGCTCTTTTCTAAAGTCAGGCCAAAGTGTTTCAGTGAAATATAATTCCGCATAGGCCATTTGCCATAACAAAAAGTTGCTTATTCTTTGTTCCCCACTTGTACGTATCATTAAATCAACGTCGGGCAAATTAAATGTATATAAATGACTATTTATAATTTTTTCATCAATTTTTTTTATGTCAATTTCGTTATTAACAACTTTTTTAGATATGTTTTTGATAGCATTAACAATTTCTTCTCTACTACCATAACTCAGTGCAAATGTTAGAGTTATTTTAGAATTATTGCTAGTTTCTTCAATTACTTCGTTAAGTACTTTTTGGGCTTTTTTAGGTAGTTGATCTACAGCTCCTATGCTATTAACTTTAATATCATTTTTATGAAAATCGGGAATTTCTTTCTTTAAAGAAGTGATAAGTAAGCTCATTAGAGCATCAACTTCAAGTTTAGGTCTATTCCAGTTTTCTGTAGAAAAAGCATATAAAGTAATAAATTTTGAGCCTATTTCGCTAGCAGCAGCTACAGACTCACGGACAGCGGTTAAAGCATTTCGATGTCCAAAAACACGTTGCATTCCCTTTTTTTTAGCCCAACGACCATTACCGTCCATAATTATAGCGATATGATTAGGAATTCTATTTAAGTTAATGCGTTGTAGTTTTTCACTCATAAATTATTCTGATCGGCATAACATGCAGGCCTTCCAAAAGTATACACTATAGAAAAACCAGCAAACGTGTAAAAATCATTTCCATTACCTCCAAAGTCAAGGACTGGTATGTCATTAACTGTATAATCTAAATCATCATCAAAAGTAAGTCGAACTGCGACCTCTAACCCGTATGCTAAATGATCTGATATTCTTCCTTTAACACCAACTCCTACTGGTATAGCGTAAGAGAATTTGTTGGTAAATAAAATTTCTGTTCCTTGTTGTCTATCTGGACTTTGATAATTATTTGCAGCAACTTGTGCTAAAATATATGGAGTAAATGATTGTTCTCTTATTCTAATATTATAATCGAAGAAATTGAATTCAAGTCCAACTGCTAGTTCATGTATAGTATTGGATATACTAAAGTTTCTTTGTTGACGAAATAAATTATCTGAATCTATATCTGCAGCTGATACTGGGATGTAATTATAATTACCGCGAATAGCTATTCGTGGGTTTAAATTATACTTGTAAACAAGCCCCCCCGCTATTTGGTTAGGGGATACGTAATTGCTTGCTCCGATGTCTCCAATAATATTAGATCCACCTAAGAAGAAGCCAACTTCGTGAATTTGCGAAAACGAAATACTTGAAAAACAAGTTAATAATAATGTAAAAATATACCTTTTCATCTCTTGAAAGCGTGCAAATATATGGAATTGAATTTGCTTTAAAAAGTTAATAATCTGTCTTTTTTGATTAACTTCCTTTTTAGAGATTTATTGTGAAAGTTTATGTTAAACAACTTACTTATTTCGAGTGTCTTCACCCCAGAGTAATTTTTGACGAAGTGTTTTTAAATAAGACTGATTCTCTAACAAAATAGTTTTTACAGTAAAAGGAGCTTTCTGAATTTGAACTATAGTTTCTTGAGGAACAGTAGCTATTCTTGAATCTAGAGAGATTAAAAAATCTTTTTCTCGAGCACTAACTTCTAGTTGAATATTCGTTTTTTCAGGAATTATTATTGGTCTTGCATTTAAATTATGAGGAGCAATTGGTGTAATTACTAAACTTGTTGAATCTGGTAAAATTACAGGTCCGCCACAACTTAATGAATAACCAGTTGAACCTGTTGGTGTAGATATAATCAGTCCATCAGCCCAATAATTTGTTAAGTATTCTTCATCCAAATACGTTTTTATACCAATCATAGAAGTTGTATTTCTTCTTGCTATAGTAACTTCGTTTAGTGCAAAATTTAGTTCTGAGAAAGTTTCGGTTCCTGGATTAGTTTGTATTTGTAGTAAAGATCTCTCTTGTAGACTGAACTTACCTTCCATTATAGAGGCTATAGCTTCTTTAATTTCTTTCTTTTGAATTGTAGCTAAGAAACCTAGTCTTCCGGTATTGATTCCTAAAATAGGAATGTTTAAGTTTCTGATATAAGTTACAGCTCTTAAAATAGTCCCATCTCCACCAACAGTAAATAACATGTCAAAAGAATCAGATAAATCATTAAAATGTGAGAAAACAGGATACTTTTTACTTAAAACCTCATGTGAAGTAAGTAAATTATAATATTCCTCCTCTATAAAAATGACGATATTATGTTTTTCCAAACATTTAATAAGAGTTTTAACCTCTTTTTCTGCATTCAACGAATACGATTGCGCGTATATAGCTACTTTTTTCAATTTTTCTAATTGTTATTCTTGGTTAGGGGGATTACATATCTAAGTATTTTCTTAGATAGTTTGCTCTGTCTTTAAGTTCTTCAAGATAAGAATCATCTTCATGTTGCGATATCACACTGTAATCATATCTTCTAAATGTTTGAATAATCTCATTCATTTCTTCAGAAGAAAGTTTTATTGTTATTTCTACATTGTCTGCGGTTTCTTTAGATACATAGAGTCCTAAAAGTTTTGCCTTGTTACTTTCTACAATTTGAGAAACTTGACTCATAGAAAAATCTGATTTAGATTTAGCAACAATTAATGTTTCATTATTTTGATGCATGAATGGACTATCTACAAATACATCTAAAATATCACGTAAATCGTAGTATCCAGCATAATTTTGTTCCTCGTCTAAAACAGGAATTATATTACAATCATTTTCAGCAAACAATGTAATTAGTTCTAATAATGTTGTTTTAGTGTTGGTATGAAATTGATGTAATAAGTGTGTGTATTCGCCTAACTCAGCATCTTTTTTTTCTATAGTTTGAATATCATCTTCAGCAAAACAGCCTACAAGTTTATTGTTATCAACAATTGGAATATGAGTTATAGGTAAATCTTTACATAAATCGTTGGCAATAAGAACAGAATCTTTTAATGTTAGTGCCTTAATTTCTTTGAGGATATAATCAGTAATATTCATTATTACGAATATAGTTTAAAAACTTTTAATACGTTATTTTTGTACTCTTAAAATACAACAATGACAAAGTTAAGTGTAAATATTAATAAAATTGCTACGTTACGTAATTCTAGAGGGGGAAATATTCCTAATTTGTTAAAAGTAGCTTCAGATATTCAAGATTTTGGAGCGAATGGAATAACAGTGCATCCAAGACCAGATGAAAGGCATATAAAATATCAAGATGCTTATGATTTAAAACCTGTTGTAGTTACAGAATACAATATAGAAGGAAATCCTATACAAAAGTTTAAAGATTTAGTGCTAGAAATTAAGCCTACTCAAGTAACTTTTGTGCCAGATGGAGAAGATGTTTTAACTTCTAATGCAGGTTGGGATACAATTAAACATCAATCATATTTAAAAGATATTATTGCTGAGTTTAAAGAAGCAGGGATTCGAACTTCTATTTTTATAGAAACAGATTTAAACCTAATCGAAGCTGCTGCTACTACAGGAACAGATAGAATAGAGTTGTATACCGAAAATTATGCTGCGGAGTATGTAAAAGGGAACAAAGAAGCAATACAACCTTATGTAGAAGCGGCTAAATTAGCTGTTGATTTAGGATTGGGTATTAATGCAGGACATGATTTGAATTTAGAAAATATAAAATATTTCAAGCAGAATATACCTAATTTGGCTGAAGTTTCTATAGGTCATGCTTTAATTTCTGAGAGTATTTATTTAGGGATTGAAAACGTAGTAAATTTATATTTAGATCGTCTTAAATAATGAGTGAGATTTTACATAGTAAAATAGTAGGTGAAGGAAAACCGTTGTTGATTTTACATGGTTTTTTTGGAATGGGTGATAATTGGAAAAGTCATGCAAATAAGTTTGCTGAAGATGGTTTTCAAGTACATTTAATTGATCAAAGAAATCATGGTAGAAGTTTTCATTCAGATGAGTTTAGTTATGAATTATTAGTTGAAGATTTACTAAATTATATTCAGGCACATACTCTTGAGAATGTTTACCTATTAGGACATTCTATGGGAGGTAAAACTGCAATGTTGTTTGCTACTGAACACCCTGAATTTATTCATAAATTAATTATAGCAGATATTGCTCCGAAAGAATATCCGCCTCATCATCAAGATATCATCAAGGCTCTAGAATCTGTAGATTTTCAGATACAAAATTCTAGAAGGTTAATTGATGAAAAGTTAAGTGAGTTAATTTCTGAAGTAGGTGTGCGTCAATTTATTCTTAAAAACACATACAGGAAAACAAAAGATCAACTGGCTTTTCGTTTCAATCTTAAAGCACTATCTGAAAATTATCATGAAGTAGTGAAACCTTTACCCTCATCTACAGTTTTTAATGGTGAAACTCTATTTCTAAGAGGAGAAAAATCAGGTTATATTTTAGATGAAGACAGTTTTTTAATTAAAGCACATTTTCCTAATTCAGAAGTAGAAACAATATCAAAAGCTGGGCATTGGCTACATGCTGAAAACCCTTCAGAATTTTATACAAAAGCGATAAATTTTTTAAAATAAAATAACCTTGGCATTAGCCAAGGTTATTACCGAAAAGTGCCCAGGGGGCGGACAAGGAAATTTAACTTCGTAAGTTTTCTCTTCTTTCTATTCTATCTTCATTCATTTCCTTAAAATCTTCTTTCAATTCAATTTTAGTAGCAGTTATATCTGCTTCCATCGTTTTAGCAAAATCATTTAATAACTTAGAATTAGTCATTAGTTTTCGTTTACCTGATGCTTTTATATTAGAAAAATTGAAAGCTTTAATTTTCTTGTAAATTTCTTTTTGTCGGTTGGTTCGTGCAATCTGTGTCTCTAGGTCTCTTTTATCGTCTCTTAAATCTCTTCTATCGTCTTTAGTGTCACGTTTTTCGTCACGTAATTCTTTTCTATTTTGTACTGTGTTTCTTCTTAAAGCGTTACGTTTAGTTCTTTTTAATTCTCTTTTTGAGTTTCTTAACTCGATTTTACTCTGCTTTAATTCAACTCTATTTTGATTTATTTTACGTTCACTTTGTTTAATTTCTCTTTTCATGTCTGAAAGAATATCAGCCTTCAATAAATTAACACGTTTTGTTTCGTGACCTATAAAGGCTTCTTCAAAAGCTATAATTTTCTTCTTAAATACTTCGAGTTGATGTATATCCTTTTTTAATTGTTGTTTTCCAGTAACAACAGCATATTTATTATCAAAACGTTCCTTTTTATCACCTAAGTTTTGTGCACTTACCAGTAAAGAAGTAAGCGATAAAAACATTACTATGCTCATTTTTAATGTCTTCATAATTCTGTGTTTTGTTATTAAGACAGTAAAAAGCTAAAAAGGTTTAAAAGAGGGATGAAAATTATTAAATAAAAATATTGTAGATGTTGTCGGAATCTAATTCGAATACGTTTCCTTCAATTATTAAATTTGTGATTTCAACTTTTGTTTTGCAGCAGCCACCAATTTCTTTTAAATCAGCATTAGCAGATATTTCTAATATGTTTTCAGAAGATAATTCTATCTTATAGCGTATGGTTTTTGATTCTTGAAAAAATTCATACACAGAAAAAGTTCCAGAACTCATGTAATATGATTCAAGAACATTGCTTGGGTTGTTGATATCTATAAACTTAATATCGTTTTCCTCAAAAGTGTTATTTAAGATTAAATTTTCTTTGGTGTCTTTATCAAGTAATCTGAAATTAAAGTCAAAAGAGTTATTACAAACAAAAACATTGTCTATTGTATCGTCACAATCTCCATTTGAATTACAAGACTGTAGTGTAATAATTGCAAGCAGTAAAAATAACTTTTTCATCTAAATAGTTTTTATTATCTATTTACATAGATAACAAAGACAGATAAAGGTTGCGTGATTTTACTGTTAAAAAATATTTATTGTTTTTCTTTAGAGAGTTTCTTTTGATAACGACCTTGAACGATATCAGTTACAATTAATACAGCAATAACAAAATAAAATGTAGTTTTACTCATCGGCTCTACAGGATTGCCAAATAACTTAATGTGCGCTAAATGTCCTCCTTCTGTAACTAGCATTATTCCTACAATTAATAAAATAAATAGTCCTAATACTTCATACATTCTGTTTTTTGCTAAGAATTTAGATATTCTGTCAGCTAAAACTAACATTAGTAAACCACTAATCACAATAGCGATGGCCATTACAATAAAAGCAGTAGTTGAGTTTTTTATACTACTAGTTAAACCTATTGCAGCTAATATAGAATCAAAAGAAAAAACAAGATTCATAATTACAATACTAACGATTGCAGCATTTGCAGTTTTCTTTCCATTTCCTTCTGCTTCCGGATCATGATTTAAATCTTTAATAGAAATCATATGCCATATTTCTTTAATAGCGGTGTAAATAATAAAACCACCACCTATCAATACTATTATGCTGTGTCCGTTGAAAGAAAATTCTACAATATCTTTTGCACCACCTGTTAACCAAGCAAATGGAGTTTGGAAAAAGTCTATAATTGAAATTAAAACGAAAAGCAATACAATTCTTAAACCGATAGCAATTAGAATCCCTGTTTTACGAACTCTTTTTCGATCTGCTTCTGGAGCTTTTTTAGATTCTAGAGAAATATATAATAAGTTATCAAATCCTAGAACGGCTTGTAAAAAAACAAGCATTAAAAGCGTAAAGATGATTCCTAACATAATAAGTAAAGCTTTTTATTTTTTCGGCTAATTTATAGTAATTTAAAAAAGTGATCAAATATAATTTTAGAATTTTGTTCAACAAAAAACGAGACGAATAAACATATTGTCTATTGTCTCGTTGCCCCCCGTCCTTAAAAAGTTGGGAAAACTTCAAGGAATTTTTTTATCTATTTTTTGAATAATTGATTTAATATTTTCATCTAAAGTTTGTTTTTCGCTGTAAAACTTTTCAAAAACAAATACTATTGCTTTGGCTATTTTAATATTGTTTCTTTTTCCAGAATATACCTTCTGTATGGTTTCTAAAGAAAAATTTTCACCTTGTTGTAATAAATAATCTTTTACTTTTTCTCTATACTTTGGAGGTTTAATTTTTTCTAATTCTTTTCGTTGCAAATCTGTTATCATAAAAACTTTACATGTTTCTAAATTTTAAAAAGTACTTTACTCTATATTTGTACGAGTTTTGTACTAACTACATTACAAATTTATAAACAAAATTCTAAAAACAAAAACAAAATTCTAATTATTTAGAAAAAAGTTATTTCTATGAGCGATTTTATTGACGAAACATACAAAAGAGTTGAAGAGATAATCGTTTTTAAAAATATGAATATCAGTTCTTTTGAGGAAAAAATAAAAGTTTCTAATAATTCGATTGGTACTGCAATACGAAGAAAAGCTTCTTTTAAAAGTAATGTTTTAAACAAAATTCTAAATTCTTTTCCAGATATCAATCCTACATGGTTGCTTACAGGTCGAGACGATATGTTACTAAAAAACATAGCTGTAGTTGGTGTTAACGAGCCAGAGGAAACCTATAATTCAAAGAACACTTCTGAGTTAAAAAAAGAATTAATTCATCTACTTACTGAAAATGATGAAGTTAAGAGTGTTTTAATTGACCAAGTACAATCTTTACTACATCAAAAAAAATAGAAAATCGTTTTTGTAAAGAAGGAATTATTAGGTTTTAGATTTTTTTCTTTTTTCATTCAATAAAACTCTTGGTTCTCAACAAGAAAAGTGTTAATTTTGCACCCAATTTTTTAAGAAGAAATACGTAACATGAACATTACAAAAGAAAATATAGATGCGTTAAACGCCGTTGTAAAAGTTGATATTGTAGCTGAAGATTATAAAGATAAGGTTACCGAGGTTCTTAATGATTATAGAAAAAAAGCTAACATTCCTGGTTTTAGAAAAGGTCATGTGCCAATGGGAATGGTTAAAAAGCAATACGGTAAATCTGTAATGATTGATGAAGTAAATAAACTTTTACAAGAAAGTTTAAATAAGTTCTTAGTTGAAGAGAAATTAGATATTCTTGGAAATCCATTACCTATTGTAAAAGATGATTTTTCTTGGGATACAGATCAGTTTTCTTTTGAGTTCGAATTAGGTTTAGCTCCTGAGTTTGACGTAGATTTAAAAGGTAAAAACAAAATTAAAGAATACAAGATTGTTGCAACTGACGAATTAATTGATAAGGAGGTAGAAAACATTCAAACTCGTTATGGAAAGTTAATCGCTCAGGAAGTTGCTGAAGAGCATTCTAATGTTACAGGAACTTTTGTTAACGAAGAAAAAGGAATTAACAAAAAGTCGACTTTCTTAGTAAATGATTTAAAAGGAAAGAAAAACGAAAAGAAATTAATCGGAGCTAAAGCTGGTGATGTTATTGAATTAGATACGAAGAAGCTTTTCGAAGAAGATTTCAAATTACAACAAGTTTTAGGTGTTTCTAATGAAGATGCTAAAGATTTAGATGTAAAAGTTACTTTCACTGTAGAAGAAGTTAACAAAACTGAGTTAGCAGAATTAGATCAAGATTTATTTGATAAATTATTTGCTGATGGTAGCGTTAAAACTGTTACTGAGTTAAAAGATAAAATTAAGGAAGATGCTGAAAAGCAATTCCAACAGCAAGCAGATCAACAATTATTAAATGCTGTTACAGAGCATTTAATTGAGAATACTAAGTTTGATTTACCTGAAACATTCTTACAAAAGTGGTTACAAACTGCAGGAGAAAAAGAATTAACTTTAGATGAAGCTAAAGAAGAGTATACAAAATCAGAAAAAGGTTTACGTTACCAATTAATCGAAGGAAAGATTATGAAAGATAACGGAATCAATTTAGAGTATGCTGAGTTATTAGACTACGCTAAAGGATTTATTAAGGCTCAAATGGCTCAGTTTGGAAACATGAATCCAGAAGAGGAAGAGTTAAATAATATCGCTGGTAGAGTATTATCTAATCAAGAAGAAGCTCAACGTTTACAAACGCAATTGCTTTCTCAAAAACTTTTAGGTTTCTTTAAAGAAAACATGAAGTTTAAGAGTAAAGAAGTTTCTTACGAAGATTTCATAAAAGAAGTTTACAAATAAGAATATAATAATAAATCAAAAAGCGAGATGTTCACATCTCGCTTTTTTTATGAGTAAACTTTAATTACAGGAATTCAAAATATAATAAAAGTAATGCTATAGTGTCGAAGAAACCGTGTATAGCAATATTTAACCATAAATTATATTTGTGTTTGTAAAATATAAAAGATAAGATGGCTCCCAAAATCCCTGTTACTATTTGACCTGTGATTCTTTGATACGAATGTAACATTCCAAATAAAAATCCGAATAAAAGGATATTTAGAGTTAAGCTCAATTTACCTTCTCCAAAGAGCTTTACGAATTGTTTCATAAAGTAACCTCTCCAAACAATTTCTTCACCAAAAGCAGCAGAAATCCATACAAAAACTAGTGAAATTATTAAGAGCGAAGGATTATTTTTAATTGAATCAAAATCTGAAAAATCTATAGGCTGTTTCGTTAAATAAGTTACTCCAGGAAGTAACACGAAATAATATAAAGTAAAAAGTCCAATAGCATACAAAGGAGCTTTAATTAATAAGTTATTCAACTTAAAATCTTTTGTATTGAAGCCTAACGATTTTAAGAATTTAGATTTGAATTCTATATAGCTAACTAGAAATACAAATAATGTCGCTATAATGATTTCGAAGTATTCAATGTTTAGCGGAAGTTTCCAAAAAATAAAAAGGAAAATAATTGATAGGATTGGTAATAATTTTGATTTAAATAGTGAAATATTCATGATTTGTATTTGTTATTTTCGATAACAAAGAAAAATCAAAAACAACAGCTCAACCTCTAATTTCATTGAGGTTTTACTGAATGGTAGTAAAATAATTACTGAATAAACATTAATTATTAAGCTTATTTTCGAACCAAATCATAAACTCTTTCTTTTTATATCTGCTAATTATTAATTCTGATAAATTTTTATCTGAAGGATTTGGTGTTAACGATAAAATTAATTTCCCATTTTGTGCAGAAATAATTTCTTGAACAGCATTGATATGAACAATAACTTGTCGGTTTACTCTAAAGAATAATTGCTCATTTAATATTGCTTCTAGTTTCTGAAGTGTAAATTCAGTAATAATAGAGTCATTATTGTTTTTTACTAAGTAAACGATCTTTTCTTGGCTATAGAAGTAGGCAATTTCAGAATAAGAAATTATCGAGGTTTTTCCGTTTTTCTTTACTATTAATTGACCTTGAGTTACATTAAACTTATGGAGTTTATATATTTTTTCTCCGTAAAGTAAAGCTATAGCAATAATACTCAACAATAAAGTAATAAGTAAACCAACAAAATAATAGTAGAAGAGAAATTCTTCTTTGGCAACTAAAATAGCTAATAAATAAAAGGGAAGATAGATTAATGTTATATATCCTAAAGTAGAAAAAACATAACGAAAAATAGTGGGCCAGTTAATGGTTTTGAATAATTGTTTTCTTTCAAAATACTTGAAATTTCGATCAGCTATAATTCCAATTAGAGTTCCAATAAGGATAGAAATAATAGTAGATATTACAGGGAAATCGTAACCTTCATCTGCATCATAATTAGTTAAATGACTAGTGAAAACTGAAAGTACTGTTAGAATGAGTAAATTTCTAATAGTCGTAATATTTCTTTTGTAGTAGCTTAAAACTTTTTCTCTAAAAAGCATAAAAAGAGCTTTTGTATTATTGCTTTTCTAAAAAGGAAATATCCATCCAATAGTTATTGTAATTTTCATCATCTACTTTTATTAAGATTTGATCTTTTACCTTACTTCGTGGATCTTCCCAGATATGTTCACTAAGAAAAATATAGCTTTCATTTGTCTTTTTATCTATCCATTCAGCCTCTATGATATATGGCGATTTTTGATTCAATGCTAAAGATTGATTTACATATACTTGAGTAACATCTGCTACTATAATTTTTGTGAAATTTTTAGAATTCCTTTTCATAAAAATATCAACGGCAACGTTCCATGCTAACATAAAGCCAACAACAGCAGGTAAAATCCCAATAGCTCCAAGAATAATAGCAACACCCCAAAAATCAAAGAAAAAACTAGTTATTTTACCATCTTCACTTTTACCTTTTATGTAACGAACAGTAACTTCATCGCCAACCTCATCGGTAACGAATGATGAAGAACTACAAGATCTGATATAAACAGTTTTATTAGTATTATCTTTAAAATAAACATCTGTATAATACGTAGTTTGGTCTGAACTCGAACTGGAGTAATTAGAAGTAAACCCATAAACATATCCTTTCACTTTTACAGAGTTATTAATAAAGTTGATATTATTAATAACTTGTCTTATGGAAAAGTATAAAAGAGTTATACCCACTAAAAATGGTATGCAGTTAATAATGTTAACTGTTGTGTTTTTACTTGACAATTTAAAAAATGATATTAACTGTAAATTACATCAAATTGATAAACAGGATCTTCATTCTCAAATTCAAAAATTTTAGAATAATCCATTACATTTTCGATGTTATCTAGTTTACATAAGTAGGCAACAACGGCACACAAGCCATTAAATAAATTGTCTTTATGTGTTGGGTTTTCTGGTTTTTTGTTATAGTGACAAAGAGGTACAACAAATCCACAAGCTTCTAAAAAGATTTTTTCAATGCGTAAAAGTTCTAAAGGAGTATAACCATTAAATTTTCTTCCCAATCTTTGGTGAACTCTACCCACATAACTTAATTCTGTGGAACCGTGTTCATCCGATAAATGTTTCCAACTATCATGGTTGTCTAAAATATTACCTACTGCACAAGCCGAGCAACATTCAGGATTTAACTCATTATTATGAAAGGCATTGTATAATTTTATTAAAGCTTGTTCTAAACGTTTAGGAGTTTCCATCTACATTATATTTATCAACTTTAAATATACAAAATATTGGTTGTACCTTTGCGGAAATTAAGTTAAATGACAGCTTTCGAAGATTTAGATTTATCAAATCCACTAAGAAACTCAATAGCCGATTTGGGTTTTTCTCATCCCACACCTATTCAGGTAGAAGCCTTTCCAGTAGTAAGGTCAGGAAACGATGTTGTTGGAATAGCTCAAACAGGTACAGGAAAAACGTTTGCCTATATTTTACCAATTTTAAGAGATTTAAAATTCTCAAAGCAGCTAAATCCAAGAGTTTTAATTTTAGTGCCAACTCGCGAACTTGTTTTACAGGTTGTAGAAGAGATAGAAAAACTAGCTAAATATATTACATTAAGAGTTTTAGGAGTTTACGGAGGTGTGAATTTAAATAGACACAAGCAAGCAGTTGCCGAAGGATGCGATATTATTGTTGCTACTCCAGGTAGATTATATGATTTAGCTGTTAGTAAGGTTTTAAAGTTAAAATCAATTCAGAAATTAGTAATTGATGAAGTAGATGTAATGTTAGATTTAGGATTTAGATTTCAAATCCTAAATATTTTTGATCTACTACCTGTTAGAAGACAAAATATTATGTTTTCGGCGACGATGACCGAAGATGTTGAAGCTTTAATTGATGATTTCTTTATTGCACCAAAAAAGATTGCCATAGCTGTAAGTGGAACACCGTTAGATAATATAGAACAGTCTGCTTATGAAGTTCCTAATTTTTATACCAAGATTAACCTAATTAATTACTTACTTTTTGATAAGAATGAGTTTCATAAAGTTTTAATATTTGCACCTAATAAAAGAAATGCAGATCGTATTTTTAACTTATTAGAAGAAGAATTTCCTGGACACAACTGTGTAATCCATTCAAATAAGACTCAAAACTATAGAATTAAGTCTATAGAAAACTTTAATGAAGGAAAACATAGAATTTTAATAGCAACAGATGTAATTGCTCGAGGTTTAGATTTACAAGAGATTTCGCATGTAATTAATTTTAATCCAACTCAATATGCAGAAAATTACATGCATAGAATTGGTAGAACAGGTAGAGCAGAGCATAAAGGTAAATCTATTTTGCTAAGTACTCCTAAAGAGCAAGAGGCGAAAACTAGGATTGAAGAATTGATGAATTATGAGATTCCTAAACTAGCGATTCCAGAACAGGTTGAGATTTCTAATCAATTGACAGAAGAAGAAAGACCTAAAGAAGATAAATCTCAATCTAATAACAGAACGTCACAAGAGTACGTTCCTGGGCCAGCTTTCCATGAAAAGAAGGATAAAAATAAAAAAGTAAACCTAGGAGGTAGTTATCGAAGAGAGATTGCAAAAAAATACAAGAAACCTAAAACAAGAGGAGACAAGAATTTCAATAAAAGAAATAAAAAGAAATAATGCAGGCACTTACAGAACAAGATTTACATAATTTAGCAATGAATTTTGTAGGGAAAAAGTTGCAGGAAATGGGGTATGAGTTTGTAGCAGTAAATAGTAAACTCAAAAAATATCCTCAATTTGTATTATTTAAAAAAGGTGAACCTACAATTTTTGTAATTGTAAAAGCTACCAAGAATTTACAAAATCCTAATGATTATGACACAATTTGGATAGAAACATTTTTAGCACACGCAAAAAAGATGAATGCCAAAGTTTGGTATGCGGGAGTAGGTATAGCAAATGCGGAAAGTGTTGATTTACCGGTTTTTAAAGATCAACCGTATTATTTTGCTTTTGATGATTTTCTGAAATTATGATATTGATAATCAGTATAATGCAGAATATGTAAAATTTATGTCCATTTATAACAATTTCTAAACATTTAATACAAAATAGGAAAAAACCTTTAAAAAAACGCAACCTTCTGTGTATCTTTGTATTGGGATTATTTTAAATTATTAACTATCATGGGGAAATTATTACTTAAGAGAGTTAGTGGTTTTTTTAAAAGTTTATTCGGATTATTAGCAGACTTCGGGAGTGGAGCGAGCTATGCTTTAAGAAATTAAAAGAAAAACCGTTAACGGAGACACTTATTACGGGCTAAGTAATAAGTGTTTTTTTATGCCCTAATAATTTAATGAAACAATTACTACAAGAGATTAAAAATTGCAAAATTTGTAAAGATTTTATAGCACCTAGACCAGTTGTTGAAGCGAGTGTAGACTCTAAGATTATTATTATTGGTCAAGCTCCAGGAACCAGAGTTCACGCCACAGGCATTCCTTGGAACGATCCTAGTGGTAAACAATTGCGAAAATGGTTGAATGTTACAGATGAACAATTTTACAATACATCGCTTTTTGGAATAGTACCAATGGGGTTTTGTTATCCTGGAAAAGGAAAATCAGGAGATCTTCCTCCAAGAAAAGAGTGCGCGCCTGAGTGGCATCAACGATTATGGGACAAAATGCCTAATGTTGAATTAGTACTACTAATAGGTATGTACGCACAAAATTATTATTTAAAGGATAAAGCAAAACGAACATTAACTGAGACAGTAAATAATTATGAAGAATATTTACCAGATTATTTCGTGTTGCCTCATCCATCGCCAAGGAATAGATTTTGGCTTTCTAAAAATCCTTGGTTTGAAAAATTTGTTGTTCCAGAATTAAGAAATAAAGTTAGCCAAATTCTTATTTAAAAAGAATTTGGTGTAATCTGAATCTTCAAAAATTTCTGGGATCAAAATTTCTTGTAAAATACATTTATCAAGAATGAAAGAGAATACTTTTTCTTGTAATTGATTTTTAGTGTATGTTTTCTGAATGTCTTCATCGCTAAGTAATTCACGGCATAATTCATTTGTGCTCATAGCTTCCTCAAAATAAAAAACTAAATTTTCCCAATCTATAAGTTCAAGTTTTTCGAGTTTGTTTTCTTGTGGGCTTATAAAGCTTAAAACAGAGTTTTCGTTTTCTTCAGAAAATGAAACTGTTGGATTTAATTTGAATTTGGTGTCATATAATATTGAAATATCTTTAGATCTTAAGTAATCATAAACTGTAAAAAGATATTCTTTTCTACGTTCAGAAATTTCAAATCGATTTTCCCAAAGTGAATTTTCTATTCCTTTTCTAGTTATATCTTTATACACTTCAGGATATTCATACATTAACAAGGCTTCTATTTGTTCACAGGCATGTAAAGATCTTTTTGCATATCCTATGGCATGTACATAATTTGTTTGGAAACCAGCAAGATGAAAGTTAGTTAGTTTGGCAAAGTTCGAATCAACATTTTCTAATAAAGGACTAATACCGATATCATTTTTACTAGCTAAAGCATGACCTAATAATTGTTCAAAAATCATATTGAACATACCAACATCTATCTTAGGAAATAAATGTTCATTCTTATGTATCATTTCTAATGCTTTTGAATATAAATTCTTGTAAAAAGTTATGTCATTCCCTCCAATAACTCCTGCATTAAAAGCTAAAACTCTCTGATTTTGATATAATGAATTTATAATTTCTGTAGGAACAAAATCAAAAATTTTTAAAATCGCATCTAAAGTTTCTTGATAAATAGGGTAGTTGTCTTCAATATTCTGACAGAAAATAGGACTATTAACTTTTGATTCTGGAAATTTTTCCCAAATAAAAACATCAGTGTCTACATGAATGAATGGTTGTTCTTGTAAACTATAGGTGTGAAGTTTTGGAAGTGCCCAAAGATTAGGATTATAATTGTCTAATTCATCTAAGGTAGTGTGGATTTGAGTATAAGGTAAATTTAAAATATCACCCAAAACCTTTTTACCATGTTGATCTGTATATAGTATAATTTCAGAATAATTTTCTTTAAATTTTAAACAACTCAATGCTATACTATAATAAAAGTATTTTTCATCAAGCCATCCACCTTTAAATCTAGCGTTAGGATGGTTGGAGTTTTGTAAGAAAGGTTTAGACCAAAAACTTTGAATAATCATAATAGGTTGTTATTTATTAGAAAAAGAGATGAGTTTAACACTCATCTCAAAAAGTTTTTATGTTTTAATTACACGCTACACAGTAATTAGATGCAAACTGAGGTGCGTAATATTTATAACGTCTGTCTCTTGTACATCCGTTAGCATTAATAACTCCATGCGTACGAGGTACACTGCTTGGACAACAAACAAAAAAGCAACTGTAGTCGTAAGTGCCACTGTATCCTCCAGAAATAGTTTTAGCCTCTTCTTTAGATAAAAGGATAGCTCCTTTTACTTTGTTTAAAAAATTGTTTTTCATTTTTATTTGATTTAAGTTTATACCTACTCGTAAGCTTTTCGGTTTCCGCTATGTAAGATAAAAGTGAACTTTTTAAGACTTTAACTTTTCATTGGTCTGGATTGCGCAATCTATTTTTGAATTGATATATTGAATTAACAATACATTAATTTTGGAGTGTAAATAGATGAGAGTGAAAATGAAATTCCCTAGCAATTCATGTGAAATCAAAACTTCATAAAACTTTCATAACTCTTTTTAGGTTTTTCTAAATAAAACCTATGTGTTTTTAAAATTACAAGAAAAAAACACTAGAAAATACAAGGATTTCTTAAAGTTGGGTACTATCACGTTTTCGTGTTGATAACTTTTTGGCGTGAATATTAGAAAAACGAGTTTGTGCTTTAATAACATAAATGAATTCTTATTTTTAAGAAAAAAAAGAATGGCTAAAATACTCCCGAACTTACCAATAGATAAATTAACCAAAGAAAACGATTATATAGGAATATTAACCAAAGGAGATATCATCAAAAACTTTTTTCTAACTCATAAACATGATTTTAATAGAGTTAAGTTTTTTGCTTTGTATGGAGAATGGGGAAGTGGAAAAAGTACTTTAATGAAATATTTGGAAAAAGAATTAAAAGATTCTTTCAATACTTTTTTCTTTGAAGCCTGGGAATATGAAAGTGATCATAACTTACCAAAATCTTTATTAGAGTTTTTGCATTATAAATCAGATACTAAAGTCGATACCTTTTTTAAGAATGGAGCTAAACTTTTAGAAGGTTTTGCAAGATCAATTACATTTAAAACTCCTGTTTTTAATATTAATTCAGATAAAATTATTCAAAGTGTTGAAGAGAATTCGTTTTTTGAATTGAAACAGCTATTCAAAGAAGAGTTTGAAGCGTGGGAAAGAAGAAATGTAAAGGAGGAAAATGGTGATAAAAAACCAGAATATAATATTGTATTTATAGATGATTTAGATCGTTGTGAACCAGAAAATGTTTTGAATTTATTATCGGCAATTAAATTGTTTTTTACTTACGGGAAGAAAACTATTTTCTTGTGCGGAATAGATAAAAAAGCCGTAGATGAAGCAGTGAAAACTAAATATAAAGATGTAGTGAAAGCAAATGAGTATTTAGAAAAGGTGTTTGATCTTTCTTTTTCAATGCCAAAAGAAAATGATATAAGTAAGCTTGTAAAAGTATATTTTAATGAAGAAGAGTATTCTGATGTAAATTGTAAATCTATAGATTTATCTAATGAAATAGCAGTGTTTCTTAAGGCTTTAAAATTTGAAAACCCAAGGAGAGTAAAAAAGATTTTAAATAAATATTCTTTAATAGATTCTTTGAAAAAGCAAGATAATAAAACTTCTGATTTACCTAATATTATTACTGAGAACTCAGGAACTTTATTTGAAACATTATTGACATTGTATTTATTAATTCTAAAGGAGTTTGAATCACAAATTTTCGATAGTTTTTTAGATTTAATTTTTAAAAAACAAAGTATAAAAATAGCTTTAGAAAACTATTTTAACAAAAGTTCTAATTCGAATGAATTTTTTCGAGAATATTCTAAAATAACAGGTGTGATAATTAATGCAGTAGATAAAGATATCATCAATCAAAAAATTCCAACTTTTGGTTTTAGGGATTTTGCCACCATTTTTTTACCATTTAATTTGAATAGTATCACGCCTAATAGTTTAGATAACTTAGATTTATTTAATACGGGAGTATCTATTAGGGAGAAAAAAATAGACTTTTATTTTTGTGATTTCTTTATAAATGATAGTAGAATATCAAATATTATAAATAATGACCAAAATAACTTCAATCATTCTTTAATGGATTATAAAAGAATGATTGAAGATCTATCGTAATTTATTTTAGTGTGCTTCTAACCAATTTTCTCCTAAACCAATTTCAACATCTAAAGGAACAGCTAATTTAAAAGCATTTTCCATTTCATGTTTAATAATTGGTTTAATCGTTTCTAATTCGTCTTTGTGAGCATCAAAAACCAATTCATCATGTACTTGTAATAACATTTTTGATTTAAATCCTTCTTTTTTAAATCGTTCATGAATGTTAATCATGGCTAATTTAATAATGTCTGCTGCACTTCCTTGAATAGGAGCATTTACTGCATTTCGTTCTGCTGCACCACGAACAATAGCATTTCTTGAATTAATATCTTTTAAGTAACGTTTTCTTCCAAGAACCGTTTCTACATATCCATGATCACGAGCAAAATCAACTTGTTTTGCCATGTATGCTTTTAGTTTCGGATATGTCTTATAATAGGCTTCAATTAATTCTTTAGATTCTGAACGAGTTAAATTTGTTTGATTACTTAATCCGAAGGCAGAAACTCCATAAATAATTCCGAAGTTTACTGTTTTTGCATTACTACGTTGTTCACGAGTCACTTCATCAAGAGCTACATTAAATACTTTAGCAGCTGTAGAAGCATGAATATCTTCTCCGTCTTGGAAAGCTTTGATCATAGTTTCTTCTTCACTTAAAGCAGCAATAATTCGAAGCTCTATCTGACTGTAATCGGCTGCTAATAATGTGTAGTTTTCGTCTTTTGGAATAAAAGCCTTACGAACTTCTTGTCCGCGTTTTGTACGAATTGGAATATTCTGTAAGTTCGGATTGTTAGAACTTAATCTTCCTGTGGCAGCAACAGCTTGTGCGTATACAGTATGAACTCTATTCGTTTTCGGATTTAATTCATTGGGTAAAGCATCAACATAGGTGCTTAATAGTTTCTTACATTGTCTGTATTCTAATATATCAGCAACAATTTTATGTTCTTTTAAAGCTGATAAAACATCTTCTGCAGTAGAATATTGTCCCGTTTTTGTTTTCTTAGGTTTGTCAACTAATTTTAATTTTTCAAATAAAATCGGACCTAATTGTTTTGGTGAAGCAATATTAAATTCTTCTCCGGCTTGTTCGTAAACGGCTTTTTCTAAACTTTCGATATCACCAGAAAGCTCTTTGGAGAAAGAACCTAAATATTCCGTGTTTAAATTGATCCCTTCAATTTCCATAGCGGTAAGTACAGAAACTAAAGGCAGTTCTACATTGTTGAAAAGTTCAGTAAGTTTTCCGTCTGCTAATTCTTTTACAAAATGTTCCTTTAGTTGTAATGTAATGTCTGCATCTTCTACAGCGTATTCTGTTTGTCTTTCTAATTCAATAACACGCATAGAAAGTTGATTCTTCCCTTTTTTACCAATTAAATCAGTAATAGGAACGGCTTGATAATTTAAGTATGTTTCTGCAAGAATATCCATACCATGGCGCATATCTGGATTAATCAGATAATGAGCAATCATAGTATCAAATAATTTTCCTTCAACAGGAATATTATAATTAGATAAAACTTTAATGTCGTATTTTATATTATGACCAATCTTTTCAATAGTTGTATTTTCAAAGAAAGGTAAAAACTCATTTAAAATAGTTTGAGTTTCTTCTTGATCTTCAGGAAAAGCTAGGTAATACCCTTTGCCAGCTTCCCAAGAAAAAGCAATACCAATCAATTCTACTTCTAAAGCTTTTAAACCTGTAGTTTCTGTATCAAAACAAACAGAAGTTTGTTGTAACAATTTAGAAAGTAATAATTTTCTAGAAAGTGGTGTATTTACTAATTGGTAAAAGTGAGATGTATTGTTTATGTTTTTAAAACCAGTAATTTCTTCAGTTTTATTTCCTCCTCCTGGAGTAGCGAATAAATCAAATTGAGCAGGATTAGAAGCTTTTGTTGCAGTTTTTGTAGCTGTAGCATTATCTGCTGTAGGTGCTGCTCCAAAAGTTTTTAAGAAGTTATCTGTTAACCTTTTAAACTCAAGCTCGGTAAAGATTGCTTTTGTTTTTTCAATATTTGGTTGCTCAAAAATTAGTTTCTCCTGTTCTAATTCAACAGGAACATCGAGCATAATGGTTGCTAATTTTTTAGAAAGTAAACCTAATTCTTGATTGGCTTCTACTTTCTCTTTCATTTTGCCTTTTAACTCATGAATATTTTCAAATAAACCTTCCATGCTTCCATAAGCAGCAAGGAACTTTTTAGCGGTTTTTTCTCCAACTCCAGGTAAACCAGGAATATTGTCAACAGAATCTCCCATCATTCCTAAAAAGTCAATTACCTGTTCTGGTCGTTCTACATCAAACTTTTTTTGAACTTCTTCAATACCCCATTTCTCATAACCATTCCCCATTCTTGGTGGTTTATACATGAAAATATTTTCAGAAACTAATTGCGCATAATCCTTATCAGGAGTCACCATATAAGTCACTAAGTTTTCCTTTTCTGCTTTTTTGGCAAGTGTTCCAATAATATCATCAGCTTCATATCCTTCCTTTACAATTGCAGGAATATTCATCGCTTCTAAAATTTGTTCAATATATGGAACTGCGATACGAATAGCTTCAGGAGTTTCTTGACGGTTTGCTTTGTATTCAGGGAATATTTCATTACGATCTACACTTCCTCCACGATCAAAACACACAGCTAAATAATCTGGTTTTTCTCTCTTTATAACATCCAACAAAGAATTCATAAATCCTAGAATAGCTGAAGTGTCTAATCCTTTGGAATTTATTCTTGGGTTTTTAATAAAAGCATAATATCCTCTAAAAATAAGTGCGTATGCATCTAATAAAAAAAGTCTTTTTTTGGTATCCATATGGTTATAAAATTGAAGAATGTAAAACTACAAAATATATATTCCATCTATAAAAAATCCTCTTAAAGTTTATTCAAAAGGTATATTAAGTTTAGATTCTTGTATTTGAGTTTGTAGCAACCATGAAGCCAATAACGATTACTAGAGTTTTAATTCTAAGTTATATATTACGAATAGAACTGATTAAGGTTCTTAAAAAATGTCGACTAAGCTCATTATAACTGAAGGTTTATAGTTACAGGTTGTTAACATATTTTTAGATGTTCTACTATTTAGAAATTTATAATTTATTGATAGATAGCCGTATCTTTGCCTTTTCTTTAAAAAATAGAATTTATGCCGCGTTGGTTAATCCCAGTATTAATTATTACAAGTTTAATTGTAATTTTTGAAGCTTATACTTTTCAAGCCATTAAGATGGTGACAAAAAACACCTATATTAAATATCTTTGGCTTGGGTTAAGTTTAATTGCTTACATAAACTTTTTTTACACGATTTTTTCTTCTGATAGAAGTTCTGGTCAAACTAGGCAATTTCAATGGGCAGCAGGATTTATGTTGTTAGCATTATTGCCAAAAATTATGATTGTACTTGTAATGTTTGGTGAAGATATTGTACGACTTTTTCAAAAAGGAGTTTCGATGATGTCTAATGAAGCAACAAAACCTCTTGCAGGAAGAAGAAAATTTATTTCTCAATTAGCTTTAAGTTTAGCAGCGATTCCTTTTGCTAGTATGTTGTATGGAATTTTTAAAGGAAAGTACAATTACAAAGTTTTAAAATACCAATTGGCTTTTAAAGATTTGCCAGAAGCTTTTGATGGTTTTACAATTACACAAATCACAGATATTCATTCTGGAAGTTTCGATAATAAAGAGAAAATTCAATATGGAGTAGATTTAATTAATGAGCAACAATCGGATATGATTTTATTTACGGGTGATATTGTAAATAATTTTGCTCATGAAATGGATGATTGGATTGATGTGTTTAAACAATTAGAAGCACCTCGAGGTAAGTTTTCTATTTTAGGAAATCACGATTATGGAGATTACTCTTCTTGGAAAACTGATGAAGATAAAGAAGCTAATTTTCAAGCGATAAAAGATATTCATCCAAAAATTGGCTTTGAACTTTTATTGAATGAAAGTAGATACATAGAGAAAGATGGTGAAAAAATTGCTTTAGTTGGAGTTGAAAATTGGGGAAAAGGATTTAAAAAAGAAGGTGATTTAAAGAAAGCTTCAGAAGGAATACAAAAAGAAGATTTTAAAGTATTAATGAGTCATGATCCAACACATTGGGAGTTAAAGGTAAAAGAAGATGATTTCAATTATCAATTAACTTTAAGTGGTCATACGCATGGTTTACAATTCGGAATTGAAATTCCTGGTTTTTTACGCTGGAGTCCGTCTCAATATGTATATAAACAATGGGCAGGATTGTATGAAGAGTTCGGACGTTATATTAACGTAAACAGAGGTTTTGGATACCATGCTTTTCCGGGTAGAGTAGGAATTTGGCCAGAAATTACTGTTATAGAGTTAAAAAAAGCTTGATTTCCAGCTTTTTTATAGTGTTTTTATGGGTTCTTAATAAAAAAATAGTAATTTTAAGCGCTATATAGTTAAAATTCTTTAACAAAATGACAAAGTTTGGAGAAATCATTAATATTCAAAAACCAGTATTGATCGATTTTTATTTTGACTGGGACGATACTGAAAATAATCTTGACACTCTTCGAGATGTTGCAGCCGCTTTAGGAGACAAAGCTAAAGTGATTAAAATTGACATTAAGAAAAATGAAATTTTAGCATCTGCATTAAAAGTAAAAGGAAATCCAACTTTTATGATATATAAAAATGGAGAAATGATGTGGAGAAAAACAGGAGAACAAGATGCTAATACCTTAATAGGTTTAGTTCAACAATATGTATAAAATTTAAACAAAAATAAAAGGAAGTCACCAATAGGTGACTTTTTTGTTTTTACGATTTAATGTAGTTCGAATAGCTTTTCTTTCTGTTTTAAGTACTCATTAAAAATAACATACATTTTATCTTGGTATTCTTTTAGGCTTTGAAGATTACCACGCATATAGTTTTCAATTGTAATTGCAGCTTCTTTAGCTGTATAAATCGCATTTGAGATTCCATGAGAAGAAATAGGGTTAAAAGCCATAGCTGCATCACCTATACTTAATATATTCTGAAATGAAATTTTTGATGGGATTGAAGAATTTGCTTGCTTTCCAAAAACTTTAAAATTGCCTTTTGCAGGAATACAGTATTTTAAAAAAGATGTTTCGTTAAGTAAAGTGTTCCAGTTTTTATAATCTTTAAAATCGGTATAAAGTTTATTTTCTTTTGTGGTGTATAAAGAAACAATTCTAGTTGTTTCATTTAAATCAGAAATTGTTCCCCAAGCATTACTGAAAGATTCAGTGAAAAATCCGTATTTTAAATTAGGTCCCGTTTTAGGTAAATAACATAAATAAGCCAAGTTCTTATCATATTCAATACTGCTAATGTTAGCTTGTTTTAAAATATATCTTTTTCTTCCTGTGGCGTCTACGATTAAATCACTATTAATTGTTATGGCTTTATTATTAAGTTTTCTAATTGATATACTGTTTGGTTTCTCGTTTAAAGCTACTTTAGTAATATCTTTAGCATGAACAATATGTTTACTTTTTTCTTCTAAAGCAGTAATGATTTTCTGTTTGTTGATTTTTAAACCATTATTATATTTTCCTTTTAAGAAGAAGTTTTCATCACTAATTTGTGAATTGTTCCATTTTGATTGATAGCCATATGTTTTTGTTGAAAAAGCCTCAAAAACAGATAAAAGATCAATTTCATATAAAAGTTCTAAAGTACTAGGAGGAATAGTTTCAGCTAGAGGTAAGTTTTGTTTTGAATTTACTTTATCAACAAGAATACTATTGATTCCCTTTCTTTCTAATAGTAATTGTAAAATGAGTCCTGAAACTCCTTTTCCAATAATTAGAACCTCGGTTTTTAATTGTTCAGGACTCATTATAATGTATTATTTGAAGATTAAAAAGAATTCTGAAGAACCTTCAGATCCTCCACATTTATCAATGTAATTTACTTCTATAGTCACAAATGAATTTGCAAATTCTTGTAAGTTTGATGTGATGTCAATTGGAGCTTCAGGAGTGATTCTGCCACTACAATTATTACTAAAATCGTGAGTAAAAACAATGTTACCGTTAATTTTCATTTCAAAAACATCGTCAACATGAACATTACCTGTTCCTTCAAGATTAGATGATAGGAATGCTGATAAGTCTTCTGGAATCCAAACCATTTCTCTTGTGTTTGTGTAGAATACACTTGGCGGAGCTAATCTCACAGGTTTAGCAGGAATAGCTTTTCCTAAAAATACCGAAGTTATGTTTTTTACGTTTTTACTTTCTGAAGCTACATAAACCAATTCTGGAATTCCGTTTACATTAGATTTTCTACCAGCAACCACACCAACATTTTTCCATTTGTATACCATGTTAATCAAGCCGTTCATATATCCGCCTTCTGCATGATAACCAACGTAGCCAGTATCTGTAGTCATTAACCAAGGGAGTCTGTTCGCATAAACATATTGAATAGTTTCAGGTTTTAATTCAGAATTGCGCATGGCAACTAAACTTTCTTCAGTAAGCACATCTACAGGTAAATTTGCGGCCCACCAAGCAGGAATTGGATATTGACTATCTAAAAATACTTTCTGGCAACTACCAGCATCTGATTGCCAAGGAATTCCCATCCATTTTGTTAAATCACCTGGTGTACTTTTCCATAACCACCCCTTATTACTATTTCCGCTGATAGATTCTTTAACATCATCAGAATTCATTTGAAATCCAAAATCATTATAAAATATTTGACTTTGTTCTTCTGGAGTAGCTGCACCAATTCTTACTTCGCGTAATCCGAAGAAAGAATTCCCAGGAGTAATATTTGCATATGCTAAAGAGTTTTCAGCATACATTTGTGCATGTCGCATTGGCCATGTTAATTCTACACCAGGGTGGAATCCTCCACCATATAATGTTTCTAAAACGGCACGAGTCATTAATAAAGCTGTTTTAGCTGGATCTTTAGCTGCTTCTAAATATTGATTTTGATAATGTTTACCAAGCTCGTCCATGGTAGTATAATCTCCTTCTAATGAAGTAAAGCTACCATCTCTCCATTTTCTTAATTCATCATATAAAACTGGTGGAATAGCAAACCATTGCGCTGGACTTCCAGGGTAATTAATTCCATCTCCAGGATAAAACGGATATTGTAATTCTTGAGTTCCACTACCAATATTTGTGATATCTGTTTTGCTTTTACTAGGGATTATTGGTTCGTTATTATAGTTGTATAATGGATCTCTAAATAATTGAAAAATCTTATTACGAACAGGTTGTGCAGCTTCAGAATTACTGTACAAAGCTTTAAATTCTTCAGTTGTCAATTCATCTATAGTTTCTCTAAAAGAAGGTGCTAGGAAATCACTTAAGTTAACCCATTGCATTCTATATAATCTGTAAAGTACAGGGAAGATTAAACTAAAGTCTGTAGTAAAACTTTCGTTAGCGATACCACAAATAAGATCGTACATTGTTGCTAAAGGTTGAATTTGCGGAGCGTAATCTGGTGGAGCAGAAGCAACCCAAGCAGCAGAATCAGCATCATTAAGTTCGTAAGTTGTTCCATTCATGGTCACTTTAGCAGTCACTTTTCCATCACAAATATCATCGTACCAGTTTGAGTTATCAGCAAAATCTGTGTTTAAGTCAGAAGGATTTAATGCAGCAGAAATTCCATCACCCGGATAAAAAATAAGTGATCCTTCATCGTATTCAATAGCTCCTAAGTTTACATCTCTAGCATTTAAATTCATTGCTTTTGCAATAAAACTATTGTTTTGTCCTTCTAAAGGAAAAGGAAATTTACCGCCTAATGCTACTGGTGATGTGTTTTTAGAAGTAATAGTTGTAGGAGCTGGACTGTTAACCAATTCCTTTCTGTAATCATAATCTTTACCGTTAATTAATTGTTCGTTAAGAACATTCGGATTTCTTCTAGAGGTACTTATTCCTGGAGCAATTTTTTCAGTGAAAAAATTAGGACTTAAATTGTGATTATCTGTGTTTACAGATAAATCTAAACTGTTATTAAAATCATACCAGAAAGGTTTTTTATTAGCAACTTCAACAGTCCATTCGATATCGCAAGAAGCCGGATCTATTTTTTGAATAGGTTTTCCGTTATCGTCACATTCGTAAATATAAAAGCGTTGCGCTTGTTTTTTTAAGGCTCCGTCTTTGGTGTGGAATTCTAAGTTTTCTTCGTATAAATTTGCCCAAGGAACTTCTGGGGTAAAAACAACATCTTTTTTATTCGTAGGACCATTTCCAAGTCTAGCAATTCCTATAGATGGATAAATTCGTAGTTTCATTGTTATCTGATTTTAGGTTTGTAATCAAATTTAGTTTTAGAAACTATGGTAATTAGAAGAAATGTATTAAGAAGCTAAAAAGAGGGAATAAGCAAGGTTTTTAAAGGAATAAATGTTTTATAAAGAAAAAAAAGAGTATCTATTTTTTAGATACTCTTTTTCTGATTTATTCAATACTGATAGAATCCAGTAATTTTTTTTGCATCATTTCTAAAGAATCAAGCATTTGCAACTCGCGTTCTTTTTCCTCTTCTGGCATTTGAACCAAATGATTTAATAAAAAGAGTTTGCTGTCTAGCATTTGCTCAATTGTGTTTTGATATGCTCTATCGTTATCAAACCTCTTAATTTGAGCCATAATATTTTGATACATAAATATTGTGGTTTCTAGGTCATCAGCAATGTAATCGATTTTGTCGTATGTGCTGTAATGTTCTAATTGTTGGTTAAAAATATCAAGAAGAGTCTCAGCTGTTTCTCTTGCTTTGTTTTTATCTCCAATTCTATAGTAAAGTTCAGGATAACCTAAAGAAATACTATAATGACCAAAGTCTTTTATAGGCATTTTATGAAGTGATAAGTCTAAAACTTCTTTTGCAGTTGCCGTATCTCCTTTGATTAAGTATTCTTCAGATAAACGCATTAAGTTATTACGTAAAGAAATAACATTACGCTTTGCTTGTTCATCTAAATAAATTTCTCCATTATTTATTGTTTTCCAATCCCATTTTTTAACGTTAGTGTACATTTTTTCAGGATCAATTCGTCCCATATCAAACATTGATCTACCAGCAATAGGAGTTCTAATAGGAACTAATTTATAGGCCATTCCGTCTAACTGTAAATAATCTTTTAACCATATGTATTCTTCATCTGCTCCAGCTCCACCAGTAAAGTATATTGGTCGTTTCCAGTCAAAATTATTTAAAATGTCTAACATTAAAATTCTATTCTTTGTAATGGCTTCATCTATTTTTATATCAATATAATCTACCATTTTATCTGCATCTTTAGCCGCTACAATTCCTGATTTTAGTGCATTTCGCTTATTCACAGGTATACGTATTCTTGTGGTTGGATATATTTTCTCTTTCAATCCACTTGGTGATTCGTAATAAGTAGCTTCATGATCTGTAGCTATCCAGTCCATGAAAGATTTTAATGGAATTACTGAATCTTTTAATTTAGGATGAGGAAAATGATAGGCGATATCTAAAGTTCCATACTTATACTGATGATGTTGAAGTTTAGAAGGTATAGGATCGGCATCATATGTTTTTTTCTTCATTTGATCGATGTACCAATCTGTAGCAAATAAACTTGTGTTGATAATTTTAATATCTCTACGTACGCCTTCAATTTGTTGCATATACCATAAAGGGAAAGTGTCATTATCTCCGATGGTAAATATAATGGCATTAGGGTCACAACTTTCTAAATAAGTTTGTGCGTTTAATTGTGCAATGTAACGATCTGCTCTATCGTGATCATCCCAGTTTTGGAATCCCATTAATGCAGGAACACTTAATAAAGATACAATCGATATAGCTAAAGCTGCGATAGGTTTTTTACCATAAACCTTTAAAGCTTCATAAAGTGCTAGAACACCAAAGCCTATCCAAATGGCAAAGACATAAAAAGATCCAACAACAGCATAATCACGTTCTCTTGGTTCAAAAGGTTTAGGGTTTGTATAGAATATGATGGCAAAACCAGTAAAAACGAAGAATAAACCTAAAGTATACCAGCGTTTTTTATCTTCTTTTACATGGTATAATAAACCAATAATACCTAATATTAAAGGTAAAAAGTAATATGTATTTCTTCCTTTGTTGTTTTTAACATCATCTGGTAATTTATCTTGTGGAATTCCAAAAAATTCATCAATAGGTTTTATACCACTTAACCAATTACCGTTATTATCCAAATGTCCTTGTATATCATTTTGTCTACCAACAAAGTTCCACATAAAATAGCGTCCGTACATATAACCAAATTGGTAATTGAACATAAATTTTAAGTTTTCAACAAAAGTTGGTCTACGTCTACTTCTTGGAGGTATGCCTGCTATTTGTTTGTAGTATTGTTCAGCACCAGGATCAACCATTCTAGGAATAAAGCCTTTGTGTTTGCTTGACCACTTTGGAATTACATTTTGGTATTGATTTACAATTTCATATTTACCATTAATTTTTTCATACTTAGGTTTGTCATCTACATAAATTTCTTCTCCATTTGAATCTCTTTCCAATTCTTTATCAAAAGCAAATGAATAATATTTATCATAAAACACATTTGCATCTCCATATTGTTCACGATTATAATATGCTAATAATTCTCTTGCACTAGAAGGGTTGTTTTCATTAATAATTGTGTCTGCATTAGCTCTAATAGGAAGCATTAACCAAGAAGAGAAACCTATCATGATAAAAAGAATAGATAAAATTGCAGTATTAACTAATACTAAATTCTTTCTTCTTGTGTATTGTAAACCATATATAAAAAGGCCAACCAATACTAAACCTGCTATTATTGTTCCAGAATTATATGGAAGCCCTACTGAATTAATAAAGAATAACTCAGAAGCACTGAAGAATTTTAAAGTAAAAGGGAATAAAAATTTGAAGACAAAAGCTAATACTAAGATTGAAATAACTGTTGCTATAGCAGTAGTTTTAATATTAATTTCTTTGAAATTTTTAAAAAAGTATAACATTACTATAGAAGGAATAACCAGTAATGATAAAATATGGACACCAAATGATAAACCAACAACATAACTAATTACTAATAACCATTTATTTCCTCTTTGTAAATGCATTTCACTTTCCCACTTTAAACCTAGCCAAAATAAAATTGCCATTAAGAATGAAGACATTGCATATACTTCGCCTTCTACAGCACTAAACCAAAAGCTGTCAGAAAATGTGTAAGCTAATGAGCCCACTAGTCCACTTCCTAAAACAGCAATCTTTTCTCCTAGACCGAACGAATTATTTTTATTAACTAAACGCTCTGCTAAATTTGTAATAGTCCAGAACATAAATAAAATAGTAAAAGCACTTGCTAAACCAGACATGAAGTTAACCAAGAAAGCCCAATTACTAGGGTCACCACTAAACATAGCAAAAAAAGCTCCTAACATTTGAAATAGAGGTGCACCAGGAGGGTGACCAACTTCTAAATTCACGGCTGTAGAAATATATTCGCCACAATCCCAAAAGCTTACTGTAGGTTCCAGAGTTAAGGTGTAAGTTATTAGTGCAATACCAAATGAAACCCAACCTAATATTATGTTCCATTTTTTGAAGCTAAAGTCTTTCATAATTTGAATAAAAAATCAATGCGAATGTACTAAATATTTTATGTAAAAATTTAGCAATTATTCTGATGTTGAATACAAAACAAAAATAGAGTGAAAGCTTATGCTTCATTAATAAATTTCTGTTAAAAGAAAAAAAAGTTTGCAGAAACAAAAAATAGTTATAAATTTGCAGCCGCAATAACTATTGGCCTATGGTGTAATGGTAACACACCGGTTTTTGGTACCGATATTCAAGGTTCGAGTCCTTGTAGGCCAACATTATAAAAAGCTTCTGCAGTTCGTAGAAGCTTTTTTGCATTTGGTACCATCATATAAACAGATGGGTAAATTGCATGTTCTTTTTGTCTACAGTTGAAAACGGTTAAACGAATTTTAGAGTTTTAACTGTTTGTTTGGTAGTAATTTAGTGGGAGTAAAACCCCGTTATCATGAAAAAATTATTACTTTTATTCGTTTTTATCTCTCAAGTTACATTAGCTCAGAACTATAAATATTTAGGATCTTATTCTTCGAATGGAACACCACATTATCTTGAAAATCCAGGAGATGAAGTTTCAACAGAAACCATGGAAATGATCAGTAATGCATTACCTGAATCTTATCCTGTACCAGAATATAATCCGCAATATATAACAGCTGGTTATGATACAAATGTAGAACTAATTCAAGCTGCTGAAGTATTTGTAACATTTGTTGCAGAAGGTGCTGGGTATAGAAATGTCTTAGGTTTTTACACTTATGATTTAGATAATCCGCCTACTTCAGCTCCGTCAGAAGAAGATATCACAATTATATTTCCAAATGCATCTGCTTTAGGTAGTGGTGGAGGATTGGAAGTTGGTGATAAAGTTAATATAGGTAGTTTTCCAGCTAATACAGGTATAGGTTGGGTTTTACTTGCAAACGCATGGAGTTCTTCACAACAAAGAGTGGGGTATGGTCACTGGGCAGTTTTTTCAGATCCACAATTTAATCCTGAAGCAGATGAAGAGTTAAGACATCATAATGTATTGCTATCTGATTCTGAAAATGAAAGAATAATTCTAGGTTTTGAAGATATTAGAAGAGATTATGGAAGTTGTGATAATGATTTTAATGATGCAATATTTTACATAACAGCAACGCCTTTTGAAGCTATGCGTATTAATAATGTAGCAGATGTTAATTCTGCAAACAATGTTACATCGTCTTATGATGGAGGATTAGAGAGTAATGGTAAGTTGGCACAACTAATAGCAAAAAGAAACTTAAAAAGAAGTAAAAGCAAAACCTACAGGAATTTAAAAGAATTCCAGCCTAGATTTCAGAAAGAATTATTGATGAGCAGAGGAGGTACAAGTATAATTAACTATTTACCTTCAACGGGAATGTATGGTGTAGAAACGGCTTCTGTTTCTAGTCCAGATGATTTGATAGGAATTACGAATGCAAAAGAAGTTTTTGCTGCTGATTATTACGACGGGAATAATAGAGTGTCAGCTATTTTAGCAACAAAGACAGAAGGAACTGTTTATGATCATTCAAAAGCTATTTGTGATCGTTTAAATAGTTCATCAGTAGAAGATGTAAGAACTGTGATATCTAGAGGTCACAAAATGGTGAGTTCAAAAATAAAAAGAGCAAACGGACTTATAGAGTATACAGTTGGCTTTTCAATTAAGGTAGGCAGTGTAGAAAATGAATTACATAGCTACTGGAATATAGAGCAATATCCGTTAGGAGATTATTATAACTTTCAAGTATGGGGAAGTACTTATGCCCAAGTTTTTTCAAATGTGAATTATATTTTAGATACTTTTTCTAGAGAGAAAAGCTTAATAAGTAATAGAGATAATACTATTCTTCCTTCAGTATTTGTTAGCTCAGGGAAATATGCGAACGGAAAACTATTCTTAAACATTATCAATAAGGAAGGTGTTAATGAAGTTGTTTTTAATGGAAACATACAAAGTACAGAAATTGCTTCAGTAGCAAATTATTCTGAAATGTTAAGTTTATCTGGTGAAAGGAAAGAATCTTTAGAGATTGAAACTGGTGTTTTATTTGATATAGGTTTTTCTTTAAAGGCACCAAATTCTAGTGCGATTGACGGATTGTATTTAGCTGATGGACCTTGGGGGTTAGATTATCTTGATGAATACGCAACTGTTACTAATTTTGATGTTCAAAATGAAGATGTTTACGATGAAGAAGGAACGTATGAAATCAATAGAAATATTATTGTTCAAGGTGAAGTAAAAGGGAATATTAATGTATTTAGACATGTGTTACCTGGTGATCAAACATTAAAAGTAGATTCTTATAACTATATATCTTTTGAAATGAAGACAACGAATACAATAGAAGTTGTATTAATGACTGAAGATTTAAGTGATTGGAACAATAGATTGAGGTATGTGATACCAGCAGACTCAAATCAAGAAATATATAACGTCCCGTTTTCAGATTTTAAAGATGCCGAAGGAAATAGTAGAGAGATTGAAGATGTAAAAACAATTGTTTTTTCAATTATGGGAGATTATCAAAATACAGTATCATACGATGTGAGTATCAAAAATCTAGCTTTTAAAGAAAATGCTTTAACGTTATCAATTAATGATTTTGACACTACAATGAATAACTCAAAATTGATTAATTATCCGAATCCCTTTAAAACAATGACAACTATAAGGTTGCCAAAACAGGCTAATGAAGTAAGTTTAAAAGTTTTTGATTTATTAGGAAGAGAAGTTTACTATAAAAAAATAGAAACAAAAGGGATAGAAAAGAGAGAGGTTGCTTGTAGTCCTAATTTAACAACAAAAGGAGTGTATAAGTATATTGTAGTAGATGATTATGGTTATAAGTATAAAGGAACTTTTATTTCAGAATAGTTAAAGTGTAAAATTTTCAAAAAAAATGAAGTTTGTGTTTTTTTATACAAACTTTGTTTTTATATTTGCACCCACAAAATTGGCCTATGGTGTAATGGTAACACACCGGTTTTTGGTACCGATATTCAAGGTTCGAGTCCTTGTAGGCCAACAAAATCCTTCAAATTATATTTGAAGGATTTTTTATTTGAATAAAACTTAAAGAAAAAGTACAATAATTATATAAAAATCTACTTTTAATTAAATTATCTTTAAAATCTAAGGGTTTTGTCTACAAAATAATTTAATTTACCTTATTATATTTGTCCTACATTTAAATTAATTAACCTCCGGCTGTACTTGTACAGTAATAAATTTAAAAGAAAAATGAAAGTATTTATAACTGATGACCATGAGTTAATCATTGATGGCATACAGGCTGTTCTTAAAACTTCGGTTCATCAAGTAGTAGGCTCAGCAAAAACAGGATCAGAACTTTTACATTGGTTAGATCATAATGAATGTGATGTTGTGATTTTAGATTTAAAACTTCCAGATATGTCTGGATTAGAAGTTTTAAAAAAGGTTTTTGGAAGAGAAAATGCTCCAAAATTTTTAATTGTTTCAGGATCTTATGATGCCAAACAAATTCAAGAAACAATTTTGTTGGGAGCTTCGGGATATTTGTCTAAAGTAGAGCTTAGTAAAGAATTAGATGAAGCTCTTTTGAAATTAAGTCAAGGAAAACGTTTTTATACAGATTCTGTTATTGATGTAATAATTTCCAGACAATTAGAGCAAGATAATCTGATAACTCTACAGAGTATTTTATCACCAAGAGAAGCACAAGCACTCCAAATGCTTACCGATAATATGGAAACTTGTGATATATGTGATGAAATGAGAATAACAAAAAGTTCGTTTAATACATTGATTTCCAGAATGACAAAAAAATTAAAAGTCAAAAGGAAAATAGGATTAGTGGTGTTAGCGATAAAACATAAATTCAATGTAGGATAAACAAAGTAAATAGGGCTTTAATTTTTTTAATTTTAGTGGTTTATAAAATTTAAATCACATTAATTATGAAAAATTTATTCAAAACCCTAGTAGTAGTAACTTTATTAAGCTTTGTTTCATGTACAGAAAACCAAGAAATAGTTACCAATAATGGACAAATCATTGACTCAGAACAACACGCAGTCAAAAAAGATGATATCACAGAAAATCAAGGAGGAGACAAAGAGCCAGACCTTGATGAAGATTAGATCTGTAGTGATGTACTTTTTATTAGGTCTTACTATAGCTTCTTTATTCTTTGCTTTTGAGTTTTTAGAAGGAGAAAGTAATGCAACAATTCTCGCGAAGAAACAAGCACTAGTAGATAAAAAAGAAAACTCAAAAGAGTTGGCTAAGATAAAAGCATATGTAGAAAAACATAATCCAGAACTTTACAGTGAATATTTACAGGCGAACCAAACTTTGAAAAAGTCAAGATTAGAGTATAATCAGTCTGTTGAAAGTGATAAGTTTTTAGGATTTAAAAATTTTAAAATGTTTGCATACAGCTTTTTCCCGACTCTTCTATTGTTATTCTATGTTATATATCACTTGTATTTAACAACAAAAAGTAAAAAAAGTAATCTAGGTGTAAAGTTAATACACAAAGTTTTTTTGCTGTATTTAAGTACAAGGTTGTACTGGGCTTTTCAACCAGCAGCAGATTTAAGTAAAGGAGAATACTATATCTTAGCAATAATAACAACAGTTTTAGTTTCTTTTTCAGTTTGGTTGTTTCATAAAAAAGAACTGACTTGGAACCGAAAAGTAAAAAAGAAACTAATGAAAGTATCTTATTATGCTATGGTCAATTGTGAAGAAGATAAAGCCGAAGATATGGCGAAAATTATAGAGCAACCTATTAAATAGAAATCAAATAAAAACCGACTTTAGAGTCGGTTTTTTTTATTTTAGAATAATTTGTTAGTTCTTAAAATAGCTTTTACATGATAATCTACAATACGATTTCTTCCTTCCCTTGTATTTAATAAAGTGCTAAACTCCTCAAAATTATCCATAAAAAAACTTTCGGTAAGTATTGCTGGCATTTGAGTTTTCATTAATACATAAAATTTTTCCTCTTTATCAAGATCACCATCACTAAAATCAGTTCTTAGTTTTCTGTTTGGAAATTCTTTCTGGTATTCTTCCCCAAAAATAGTTGCAATCGCATCACTTCTAGTATTTCCTAGTGAAGTGAAGATTTCACTTCCGTGTCCACCACCAGCATTTGAGTGGATACTTAAATAGAAACATTCGTTTTTAGGGTATTTATTAGCTCTATTTACTCTAGTTTCCAAAGTAACATCGCGATATTCAGGAGTGATATTTACATAGGGTATTTTTAATCTAGTTAATTCTTGGGCGATTCCACTTACTATAGCTCTATTAAATTCTCCTTCATAAATTATACCTTTATTACCCCAATCTTTTCGCTTTCCTGGAGTTTGATATTCCCCATTAATTAAGCCTCCGTGACCATTATCTAATAATACAATCATATCAATTAATTTTGTTTTTCTGTAAAAATATGGCTTAGATATTAGTTGGTTGTTAGGAAAAACCTAAAAAAGAAACAGGATAATCCCTGAAAAATAAGTTAAAAGCTAATGTTTTTCTTTACTTGCTTAGTATATTATAAGTTATTATATTTGCACAGAAATTCTCGATAAGATAATTGCAGGGGACACACAGTCCCCTCTTTTTATACCTAAAATGAATCAAGACAAAGTAAAAGAATTATTACAAGAAGCGTTAGATGAGAATCCAACATTATTCCTTATCGAATTACAATTTCTTGCTAATAATAAGATAAAGGTAATAGTTGATGGAGATTCTGGTGTTCCTTTAAGTGAATGTGTTAGAATTAGTAGAAATATCGAGCACAATCTAGATAGAGAAGAGGAAGATTTTTCATTAGAAGTTACCTCTCCAGATATATCTCATCCTTTAAAAGTTAAGAGACAGTACAATAAAAATCTTAACAGAACATTAAAGGTAAAGACAGAAGATAAAGAAGTGGAAGGTGTGTTGTCTGAAGTGAATGAAGATAACATTATCTTGAAATGGAAAACAAGAGAGCCTAAACCAGTTGGTAAAGGAAAACATACAGTAGAGAAAATAGCAGAAATACTGTATAAAGATATTAAAGAAGCAAAAGTGAAGATTATATTTTAACCGTAAGAAAATGGAGAACATTGCATTAATTGAGTCATTTTCAGATTTTAAAGACAATAAAAGTATAGACAGGGTAACACTAATGTCTATATTAGAAGAGGTATTTCGTTCAGCATTAAAACGTAAGTACGGTTCTGATGATAACTTTGATATTATTATAAATCCAGATAAAGGAGATTTAGAAATTTGGAGAAATAGAGTTGTTGTTGCAGATGGAATGTCTGAAGATGATAATGAAGAAATAGAACTTTCTGAAGCGAGAAAAATCGAGCCTGATTTTGAAATAGGAGAAGATGTTTCTGAAGAGGTAAAGTTAATTGATTTAGGAAGAAGAGCAATTCTTGCATTACGTCAAAATTTAATCTCAAAAATACACGAGCACGATAGTACTAATGTATTTAAACAGTTTAAAGATTTAGAAGGAGATATTTATAGTGCAGAAGTGCATCATATTCGTCATAATGCAGTAATTTTACTCGATGATGAAGGAAATGAAATTGTATTGCCTAAAACAGAACAAATACGTTCTGATTTCTTTAGAAAAGGAGATGCTGTAAGAGGAGTAATAAAAAAGGTAGAGCTAAAAGGAAACAAACCTTCAATAATTTTATCTAGAACTTCACCGAATTTCTTGGTAAAACTATTTGAACAAGAAATACCTGAGGTTTTTGATGGTTTAATTACAATCGAAGGTGTGGCAAGAATTCCTGGTGACAAAGCAAAAATAGCAGTAGATTCTTATGATGATAGAATTGATCCTGTTGGAGCTTGTGTTGGAGTAAAAGGTTCTCGTATACATGGAATAGTTCGTGAGTTAGGTAACGAAAATATAGATGTTATCAATTACACAAAAAACGAGCAGTTATACATATCAAGAGCGTTAAGTCCTGCTAAAGTTACTTCTGTAGAGATTATTAAGTTCGATGAGGAGAAAAATGGTAAGAAAGGACGTGTAAATGTACTTTTAAAACCAGAGGAAGTTTCTAAAGCAATTGGTAGATCGGGAGTAAATATTCGTTTAGCAAGTCAGTTAACAGGATATGAAATTGATGTACAAAGAGAAGGAATTGAAGAGGAAGATGTAGAATTAACAGAATTCTCTGATGAAATAGAAGCATGGGTAATTGAAGAATTTAAGAAAATCGGTTTAGATACAGCTAAAAGTGTCTTAGAGAAAGATGTAGTTGAGCTTGTAAAAAGAACTGATTTAGAAGAAGAAACAATTGTCGATGTTCAAAGAATTCTTAGAGAAGAATTCGAAGAATAGATAAATCATAAGGTTTGTTGATTCCTCAAAAATCAACAGCATGTTTTCTTAAAAAGAACTAGAAAACATGATCAATATAAAGTATAATAACTATTTATGGCTGAAGCTAAAAAATTAAGACTAAACAGAGTTTTAAGAGAACTAAATATCTCTTTAGATAGAGCGGTGGAACACTTGTCTAAAAAAGGACATGAGATAGAAGCACGCCCTACTACTAAGATTTCTGATGCTGAATACCAAATTCTTTTAGATGGTTTTCAGACAGATAAATCTAAAAGAGTAGCTTCTCAAGAGGTAAGCGAAGAAAAGCGAAAAGAAAAAGAAGAGATTCGTAAGAGACTCGAAGCAGAGCAAGAAGCTAAGCGTTTACAAGAAGAAGCAAAAAAGCAAGAAGTTTTAAAAGCTAAAGCCGAAAAACCACAGCTTAAAACTGTTGGTAAAATAGATATAAACAAACCAAAAGCTAAAGCAGACGAGGTGAAGAAAGAGCCTAAAGCTGAAGCAGAGGTAAAGAAAGAACCTATTAAGGCTGAGGTAAAAGAAACTCCTAAGGTAGAAGTTAAAGAAAAAAAGCCTGTTGAAATAAAAAAAGAGGCACCTGTGAAACCAATACCGCAAAAGCCAATCGATAAAGCTTCAAATGCTGCAAAAAACAGACCAGAAGCGAAAAAAGATTTTGCTAAAAAGCAAGAGGTAAAGAAAGAAGCTCCAAAAGAAGTAACTCCTGAGAATGCTGAAAAGATAAAAACAAAGTATCAGAAGTTAGACGGACCAAAAATGACGGGTCAGAAAATTGATTTAAAGCAATTTGAAAGACCTAAAAAGAAAAAGCCAGAAAATAAAGACGGTAATAATTCTAACAACAACGACAAAAGAAAGCGTAGAAGAATTACAAAACCTGGTACAGGAAATAATAACCAACAAGGTAACAACAATAACCGAGGTGGTCAAGGAAATAATCGTGGCGGACAAGGTAACAACCGAGGAGGTCAAGGAAATAACCGTGGCGGACAAGGTGGAAACAGAAGAGGTGGAAACCATAGAGGAAGAGGTAGAAGACCAGAGGTTAAGAAGGAAGAGCTAACGGAAGCAGAAATCCAAAAACAAGTTAGAGAAACTCTTGAAAAACTTCAAGGGAAATCTAACAAAGGTAAAGGAGCAAAATATCGTAGAGAGAAAAGAGATCAACATCGTCAGCAAGCTGAAGCAGAAATGCAAGCAGCACAAGAAAATGTACTTAAAGTTACAGAATTTGTAACTGTAAGTGAAGTTGCTACGATGATGGATAAACCAGTTACCGACATCATCTCTGCATGTATGATGTTAGGAATGATGGTAACAATGAATCAGCGTTTAGATGCTGAAACACTTAAGATTGTTGCAGAAGAGTTTAATTATACAGTTGAATTCGTTGGTGCTGAAGTTGAAGAATCAATTGAAGAAGTTGAAGATAAAGAGGAAGATTTATTACCAAGAGCTCCAATTATTACAGTAATGGGACACGTAGATCATGGTAAAACATCTTTATTAGATTATGTTCGTAAAGCGAATGTAATTGCTGGAGAGAGTGGAGGAATCACGCAGCATATCGGTGCATATGGAGTTACCTTAGAGGACGGTCAAAAGATTGCCTTCTTAGATACACCAGGTCACGAGGCCTTTACAGCAATGCGTGCTCGTGGTGCTCAGGTGACAGATTTAGTAATTATTGTGATTGCAGCGGATGATGACGTAATGCCACAAACTAAAGAAGCAATTTCTCATGCACAGGCAGCTAACGTGCCAATTGTTTTTGCAATCAATAAAGTAGATAAACCAAACGCAAATCCTGATAATATTAAGACGCAACTTTCTTCGATGAATTTATTAGTAGAAGATTGGGGAGGAAATATTCAATCACAAGAGATTTCTGCTAAAACAGGACAAGGTATTGATGAGTTATTAGAAAAGGTATTACTAGAAGCTGAAGTATTAGAACTTAAAGCAAATCCAGATAAGAATGCCGTAGGTACTGTTGTTGAAGCTCAATTAGATAAAGGTAGAGGATATGTTTCTACAATTTTAGTACAAGCAGGAACATTAAAAATTGGTGATTACTTACTAGCTGGAAAGCATAGCGGTAAAGTAAGAGCCATGTTCGATGAGCGAGGAAACAAAGTACAAGTAGCAGGTCCTTCTACACCAGTATCTATTTTAGGTTTAGACGGAGCACCACAAGCAGGTGATAAGTTTAACGTATTTGAAGACGAAAGAGAAGCAAAACAGATTGCAGCTAAACGTTCTCAATTACAACGTGAACAATCTGTTAGAACACAGAAGACATTAACATTAGACGAAATTGGTCGTCGTATTGCACTTGGAGACTTCAAAGAGTTAAATATCATCTTAAAAGGAGATGTGGATGGATCAGTAGAAGCATTAACAGATTCTTTCCAGAAATTATCTACTGAAGAAATTCAAGTAAATATCCTACATAAAGGTGTTGGAGCCATTACAGAGTCTGATGTATTATTAGCTTCTGCATCCGATGCAATTATTATTGGATTTAATGTACGTCCTCAGTCAAATGCTAGAGTTGTAGCGGACAGAGAAGAAGTAGATATCAGAACATACTCAATTATTTACGATGCTATTAATGACCTTAAAGACGCAATGGAAGGAATGTTATCTCCTGAAATGAAAGAAGAGGTTATTGGTAATGTAGAGATCAGAGAAGTTTATAAAATTTCTAAGGTTGGTAATATTGCTGGATGTATGGTAATGAATGGAAAAATTACAAGAGATGCCAACGTTCGTATCATACGTGATGGAATTGTAGTTCATGATGGAGAGTTAACTTCGTTAAAACGTTTCAAAGATGACGTTAAAGAAGTAACTAAAGGATACGATTGTGGTTTACAAATAAAGAATTATAACGATATCAAAGTAGACGATGTAATAGAAGTCTACATTGAAGTAGCTGTTAAAAAGAAACTGAAATAATAGTTTCTACAAATCATAAAAAAAGCCTGTTAATCTAATTAACAGGCTTTTTTATTTTACTTGTTTTCTTGTAGTTATGGTTTAGTATGTACTTTTAAATCAAAAACTAATATTATTTTGTCTTTTTTGTTTTTCATACAATTTTTAATGAACTTTTTCGATATTAACAGAATGTGTGCGGAAATAAATTGTTAATGGTCGATTATGGATTAATAGAAATCTAAAACGTTTATATTCTGTACATTTGAATCAACATCAACCAAATAAATTTTATGAAAAGAAAGCTCCTATTTACCTTTCTTTATATATGTTTTGTGTCTTTTGGCGCTGTAAGTCATACCAAAGATTCACTTCAAGTTCTTAATAAAAAAGAGAATAACATATATCGTATTGAGCCTAGTAAAATTGAATCACAGAAATTCACATGGAACAATATAGAGAAATGGTATCCAACAACTAATACTATAGTAAAAGATCGAGACAAAGCTTCGAGTTCTTTCAAAGTCATTGAAGAACACAAGTCTTGGGTAGATAGTTTTTCTAATGAAGACATTCAAGAGTTACCAGTTGGAGTAAAATACACAAAAGGTAATATCCAATATGCTATAGGTATTACACACGCTAGTATTTATAAAAATTATACTGAGTTAACTGTATTTGCTCGAGTTCGATTGCCCCAAACTAATGAAAATGGTATTCCGATAGAATTATTTTTTGGAGCCAATAATGTAAAACTATCACATGAAGGAGGAATCATTGGTGATGCAAATTTAGTTTTACTAGGTGATATGCATATTCCACTAAACTCTGGAAAATGGATGTTAACTCTTAATGGTGGGTTCGATTATAAATCTGGTAAAACTGAAAATAAAACTTATGTTACAATCTCTTGTGATGGAGTCAAAGAGCTTGCTATTGAAGGCGAAGTCGAGTTTTCTAGAAGTTTAATTTTACCTGTAGAAACAAACGGTAAGGTAAACGAAACAAAAACAGAAGTAACAAAGAAAATAGAAACTGAAAATGGAACACTTTCAGTACAAGTTCCATATAGAGTAAAAGGAGGTTTTAAAATAGTTGCCTCAGACTGGAATGATTTATTGGTTGGTATAGATTTACAACCTTTTGTTTTAGCTAAAAAAAGAAATCAGAAAAATTACGACGGTAATTTCCAATTTCATGTAAACGAGGCTGTATTAGATTTCAGTGATTTAAGAAATGATACAAAAGTAGTTTTTCCAAATAGCTATCAAGAAAAAGGATTATTGCTTCCGAGTCCAGAAACTTGGAGAGGTGTGTATATAAACACCATAGAAGTTAAGTTGCCTAAAGAGTTTAAAACTTCAGAAACTATTGGGCAAGATAAAAGGATAGGTTTTGGAGCCCATCATTTATTGTTAGATAACTATGGAGTGTCGGGTTCATTTTATGCTGAGAACATTTTTACAATAGATAAAGGAAGAACCAATAAGAAAAAATCATGGGCTTACTCTTTAGATCGTATAGAAATCACATTAGATGCTAATAGACTAAAAAAAGCATCATTCAATGGTAAAATACAGTTACCAGTATCAAAGAACGATAAAAGAGTTGGTCTGAATTATAAAGGGTTAATTTCAGAAGAAGAATATTCATTAACTGTAAGTAACGATTCAGTAGTAGATTTTAATTTATGGAGAGCAAAAGGAGAGTTATTACCTAATAGCGCAATTGAATTAAAAGTTAAAGATGGAGAATTTAGACCTAAAGCAGTACTTCATGGTCGTTTGGCAGTTAGTGCAAGTCAGAAAGAAAGCTTAGAAAACGAAGGTCAAGTAGTTGAAGATGCTTCAGGAAAAAAGCAATTAGTTGAATTTAAAGGAATAGAATTTCAAAATCTTGTTTTAAAAACAGAGGGAACTGTTTTTTCTGTTGATTATATGGGATATAAAGGGCAAAGTCTTCTAGGTAATTTCCCCGTATCTATATCTAAAATAGGAATAACAGCTAATGAAACTAATGCCAATCTATATTTTGATATAGGAGTTAATCTGATGGGAGAAAATAATGGTTTTGCTGCAAATACCAGCTTAGCCATAATTGGATCTTTTGAAGAACGAAACTATAAGCAACGATGGAAATTTAAAGAATTAAAGTTAGAAGCCATTTATTTAAAGGCAGACATGGGAGGATTTTCCATGGAAGGAAGCCTAAAATTAATGAATAATGATCCAGAATATGGAGATGGTTTTGCCGCAAGCTTGAAAGCCAAGTTTAAATCACTTGGTAATGTACAAGTTCAAGCTAAAGGAGTTTTCGGAAGAAAAGATTTTCGATATTGGCAGTTTGAAGCTATGGTAGACGGTTTAAACATAGGAACAGGTTTAATAAATCTAGAAGGTTTCTCTGGAGGAGCGTCTTATCGAATGCGAAGAACAGATTTTAGTTCTTCATTCTCCCCTTCAGGAATTGGATATACACCAGATGGTAAAGTTGGTCTTGGAGTAAAAGCAATGGTGATGTTCAATGCAATAAAAAAAGAAGTTATAAAAGGAGGAGCCGGTTTTGAAATTATTTTTAATAGAAATGGAGGAGTTAATTTCTTAGGGTTTTATGGTCAAGCAACATTCATGGATGTAAAAATACCAGGAATGGATAAAGTAAGTGGCCTTATGGATAAATTGAAAGCGAATACGGCAGCAAAAACGAAGTTTTTAGGAGTAACTGATGAAAACGTTTCAAATTCATGGGTAGGAAAAAATTTATTAGATAAAGCTTCTGGAGAATTTCCACAAACTCCTACAGATAACATGGCAATTAGTGCTAAAGTTTCAATTACTTATGATTTTGAAAATAAAGTACTTCATGGAGAGTTAGATTCTTTTGTGAATGTTGCTGGTGGATTTGTAAAAGGAATAGGACCAGGAGGTAGAGCAGGTTGGGCAGTATTGCACTTTGCTCCAAAAGAGTGGTATATCTATGTAGGTACACCAGAAGATCGATTAGGTTTACAAATAGGAGTAGGTTCTGTAAGAATTAAAACAGGTGGATATTTTATGACAGGATCAAAATTATTGCCTTCACCGCCACCACCGCCTTTAGTAGCCGAAATAATTAAAGTAGATCAGAAAGAGCTAGATTATATGCGAGATGAAAATGCACTAGCCAGTGGAGGTGGTTTTGCATTTGGAACTAGCTTATCAATAGATACAGGAGATTTACGTTTCTTAATTTTTTATGCAAGTTTTAGAGCAGAAGCAGGTTTCGATATTATGTTAAGAGATTATGGAGAAGCGAAATGTTCTAATACAGGAAAACAAGTTGGAATTAATGGATGGTATGCAAACGGACAAGCTTATGCAGCCATGCAAGGTGAACTCGGATTAAGAATTAAATTGTTCTTTATAAAAAAGAAAATACCAATTATAAAAGGAGCTGCCGCAATACTTTTACAAGCAAAAGCACCAAATCCTATATGGATGCGTGGTTATATGGCAGGAGAATTTAGTGTTTTAGGAGGTCTGGTAAAAGGAGGTTTCCGTTTTAAAATGAGTTTAGGGGAAGAATGTGTTTTTGATAATGGAGCACCTTTAGGAGGACTAAAAATTATCTCTGATGTAACACCAAAAAATGATGCAACAGAAATAGATGTATTTGCAATTCCGCAAGCTACTTTTAGTATGAAAGTAGGAGAACCAATTGTAATACCAGAAGACGAAGGAGATAAAACCTATAAGATCATTTTAGAGAAATATAAAGTTTTACATAAAGGAAAAGAAATTCCAGGTAAACTTGAATGGTCTTTACATAAAGATAGAGCAAACTTTGTGTCGACAGATATTTTACCTCCACGCGAAAAAATAACAGTACAAGTAGAAGTTTCATTCAAAGAAAAAATAAATGGAATTTTTAGACAAATCATGGTAGATGGTAAGCCAGCTGTAGAAATAGAAGAAAGAACATTTACAACAGGAGAAGCTCCAAGTAATATTCCTTTGCATAATATCACATATGCGTATCCAGTTTTAGATCAAAAGTACTTTTTAGAAGACGAGCATAAAAAAGGATATATTCAACTAAAAAGAGGTCAAGATTATTTGTTTGATACTACCCAATGGAAAAGTTATTTAGCGTATTACGACACAGAAAAGTTAGTAGACGAAAGAAACTTTAGCTATAATACAGCAGATAATATTCTTAATTATGATTTACCAAACCTTTCACAAAAAGCTAAATATCATATCAGTATAGTTAGTGAACCTAAAAAAGGAAATAATTCATCAAGTAATACAAGTAATAATTCTTATGATGAAGCTAACATAGATAACACTTCTGAAGGAAACTCTGTAGAAATACAAAAAATTAAAGCTCAAAATTTATCTAAAGAAAGTGGAACTATTGAACGTTTGTCTTATGATTTTGCAACTTCAGAATATAAAACATTAAAGAAAAAGATTAATGCAATTAGAATTAACGATTACAGATGGGGAGTGGTATATTCTGATGTGATTTACATGAATAACATGATTAAAAATCATGAACCTTTCGATCTTATCGACTTAAGAGGAGGACCACATACAGAAAACAAACCATTGGTAACTATAGAAGCAACTTTAGATGACGATTATTTCACTAAAGATATCAATCCTCCATTTTATGCCAAGTATCCTATGTCGGGATATCGATTCAAGCATAGAGATGAGAATATTTTAGGATCTCCACCAAAATATGCATTACCAATAATTGAAAGTTATTTAAACAACCTTCAATACGATGTTAATAAAAATGAGTTAGAAACTACATTTCCATTTAGATACAACTTAGGTTTAGCATATAAAGAAGATTGGGTTGATATTCATGCACAGTTAGTTAACGCACATATCGACGGTTATATTAATGCCAATGATCCTGTATTAAAATTTTTAGATGAAGATTATCTTTTCATGCGTTACGGTTTTTATAAAACCAAATTGATTTATAATCTACCTGGAGGAAAAAAAGGATCAGAAGCCATATTTAAGTTTAAAAATCCAAATAAGTTCAGATAATAGATAATCCCCTATTTAAAGAATAAAATGAACAGTATATCATATAAAAAGAGCAATTTAATACTCTTAATAACTTTATTGACTATAAGTTTTGTTTTTGGACAAGAAAAAACAAACGAGGTAGAACCTACAATACAAATTATTTCAAGAGCACAAAAAGATAAAGTTTTGTTAAGATGGGCTGCTAGCACACCAAGTGCATGGAGATCAACAAATAAAACAGGTTTTATTTTAGAGAAATATGTATTAGCAAGAGACGGAAAACGTTTAGCTTCTATTGAAAAAGTTTGGCAAAAAACAATAAAAGCTGATCCAATAGAAACTTGGGAAGAAATGGTTAATAATGATAATAATGCTGCAGTGATAGCACAAGCTATTTTTGGAGATAGCTTTTATGTTAGTGGAGGAAAAAGTACGCAATTAGCCGATATTTACAACTTATCTAATGAAATCACACAGCGTTTCTCTTTTTCATTATTGGCGGCAGATGCAAATTTCGATGCAGCTAAGAAAGCGGGTTGGGGTTATGTAGATACAGAAGTGAAAATAAACGAAAAGTACGTTTATAGAATAAAGCCAGCAATAACTTCAGATAAAAGTTCAATTAAAGGAACAGCTACCATAGTTTCTATTAAAAATTACGAACCTTTACCAGCTCCGATAGATTTAAGAGGGATTTTTGGAGATAAAAATGTTGTTATTACATGGGAATACGAATTATTCAAAAGAATATATACGTCTTATAATTTAGAACGTTCCGAAGATGGAATTAATTTTAAACCATTAAGCAAAGAGCCTATTGTAAATTTAAACGATAAACCTAATGCTCCTGCAAAACGAATGTTTTACATTGATTCATTAGCAACTAATGATAAAACTTATTATTATCGAGTAAATGGTCGTACATCTTTTGGTGAAAAAGGAGAATACTCTAAAATAATATCGGGAAAAGGAAGTCCAATTTTACCATATACACCTAGAATTATCGACGTTAAACTAACTGATAATCCTAATGAAGCTGAAATTTTTTGGGATTTTCCGAAAGAAGGAGAACCTATTATTCAGAAATTCCAATTACTTGTGGCAAATAAAGACGACGGACCGTATAGAGTTGGAGCGGATAATATATTACCAAATCAGCGTAAATATTTGGTTAATGAATTAACAGCTTCTAATTATATAAAAGTTAAAGCAGTTGGCAAAAATCAAAAGCAACAGAAAAGTTCTTTTTCAACATTAGTTCAACCGGTAGATACAATCCCTCCAGTTGCACCAATAGGTTTAGAAGGAAAGATTGATAGTTTAGGAGTTGTTCGATTTACATGGAAACAAAATGAAGAAAGAGATTTACTTGGGTATAGAATATTTAGAGGTTTTACAGAGAAAGAAGAACCTTCACAAATTACAGAAACACCATTTGAAAATAATTCATTTACAGATTCAGTAGAAGTAAAGAGTTTAAACTCTAAAGTCTATTATCAGGTAGTTGCAGTAGATAAAAGATTTAATCATTCTGAAAAATCAACAATATTGGTATTAGAAAAGCCAGATGTAGTTCCACCAACCTCACCAGTTTTTTCAGATTATTTAGTTGAAGATGGAGTGATAAAATTAAATTGGATTCGATCTTCTGAAGAAGGAGAAGTAACTCACGAGCTCATAAGAAAAGATTTGACTGAAAATTCTGAATGGAAAACCATTTTAAAAACTAAAGATACAATTCAAGAATTTACAGATAAACAACTACAAAATAATCATACGTATAGATATTATATTCAGGCTATTGATAAAGCAGGTTTAAAATCAAAACCGTCTTCACCGTTAACAATTCAGGCAGAATACAAGGAAGTTTCTTCAGTAGTGAAAGGATTAAACTATATAGTAAACAGAGAAACAAATCAAATCGAAGTTTTTTGGAGAGCAAATGAAGATAAAGTTTCAGAATATACAATCTACAAACAATTAAAGGAAGAAAAACCGAGTACTTGGCGTGTTTTACCCAGTACTATAAAAAAGGTAATAGATAAAGAAGTAAGTCCAAATGAAACTTACATCTATCATATAAGAGCATCGTTAGTAAACGGTGAGTTTTCAAAAGTCAAAACTATAGAAGTAAAGTTTTAAAGGATGAAAAAGATAGCAATAATCACAATACTTTTATTATCAATACTAGAAGGATATACTCAAGCAAGACAACGCTATAGAATTAGAATAGATGATCTTAAGTTGAGGGTTACTAGAAACGTGAAAAATAGAACTTCATCTAATGTTCATGTTAGGATTCGGTTTTCTGATGGTAGTGAAGAGTCTGTTTATGACAGACAAATTAGAGACGATTATAATGAACCAGGTTTTAATTATAATGTAGTTAGAGATAAGCAACCAATTGGTATCAGAATTACAGGTTTTATCAATTACAGTAGTACAGGTGATGCGGAGTTTGCAGCTTATCTTCCAATTACTAATGGATGTTTAAGAAATGGATTTCATATTTACAGGCATAGTGGTTTAAACCCTAGTTTTCAATTTAATTACAGTTCAAAACCATTAATTTACATAGATCAACCTACCAATACAACAGTAGGATATGATGATCCTTTTAGAGTAGCTATTAATTTTAATAATAGTCCTAGGTTTAGTAGCTCTCTTTATAATTGGGAATACCAGATAGTAGAAACAGGAACACCTAGAAGAAGAAATTGGCTAAGCGTACCAAACGTAGGAATAGTTGTTAATCAACAAGGCAGAAGAGTAATATCAGTTCAGCCGTCAAGATTCTTAGGACCAGATGTTATTGGTAAACGAATTTATTTTAGAGTCCGTACTTGTGGAATAACTACCAGAAGGCGAAATCCTAACACATCAGAAAATGTTGTATTCTATGATATAATACCTTCAGCACCTCACATCTTATCAAGAACTCCAAGTAATCCAAAATGTTATGATGGAAATGATGGTACTGTTAGATTAAGATTAGATCGACAATTAGAAAATGGAGAACAATTAAGTATTACAAGTACAAATGGTAATTTCCCAGGAACATATGTAAACTTAACGCGAGCAGATTTTGATCCAGACAATTCAATACTCATCACTGGTTTAAAAGCAGGAAGTTATAAGATTGACTTATTTGGTTTTTACAGAGGTTTTAATACGTTTATTGGCGGAAGTCAGCATTATACAAATGTGACTTTATATAATCCAAATCCCATTGAATTTTCAGTAGATAAAACAGATGTTTTCTGTTATAATGGTAACGATGGAGAAGTAAGAATTACAGCAAATGGAGGAAGAAGTGGTAGATTTCAATACGTTTTTAAAAATGTAAATGATACTAGTCCAATTCAAGAAAGTGATTGGCAAAACTTTACTAATACAGGAAGTTGGCCTTCTTATCAAGCGACTCAAACCATAGGAAATCTAATTGAAGGAAAGTATAAAGTTAGAATACGAGATATTAACGGTTGTGAAGCTAAAGATGTGATTAGGAATTCGAGTGGGGCGATTGTTGGACTTGGAGCTATATCAGAAAAAGAGATAGAAGTTAAACAACCAGATAAAGCATTAAAAGTAGATTTTACGTTTAAAAAGGAACCTACTGGATTTGGGTTTTCTGACGGACAAATTGTAGCACATATAACAGGAGGTACACCACTTTCAGGAAATAGATATAATTATACTTGGACACACGAAAAAAATGGAATTGTTACCAATTGGACCAATTTTACAGAAGAAACCGTTGCAGGAGAAGAAGGGTGGTTTGTAACATTACAAAATGGTATAGATGGAAATTATTCCTTAACTGTTACAGATGCAAATCATAGTGCTGCAACCAATAAAAATGGATGTACAGTAATAAACGCAACAAATAAGTTAACAGAGCCAGAACAATTAACTGTTACTATTCGTAGAACAAATCCAATTTCATGTAATCCTTCAAATACATTTGGAAATACTGCAGATGATGGTGAATTAGAGGCCATAGCAATGGGAGGAATTAAATTTAATCCTTTAATTGATGGTAAATATGAGTATGAATATACATGGAAGAAAAAAGATGCTTCTGGAAATTATCAAATTATCACAGGTGAAAATGGAAATATACTATCTAACAGAGAAGAAGGCGAATATGCTGTAAATATCAAAGATAAAAATGGAGTAATTGTTGGAACATACATCAATAATGTCTTAGATACAGCTCAGGATGCAACTTTTAATTTAACTCCTCCAGATTTATTAACTATAAGCTATACCAAGCAAGATGTATTTTGTCATAATGGAACAGATGGAGCTATAGATGTTACCATAAATGGAGGAACTGGAAATTATACAATAAAATGGAGTAATAACAAAGATGTTGAAGATATTGATAATTTAACAGCAGGAAGTTATACCATTACTGTAACAGATGAAAAAGGATGTCAAGCTCAAGAAACAATTCAGATAGAACAGCCAGATAATCCTCTAAAAATTGATTATCAGTTTTTTGAACCAACTTTTGCAGGAGCCACTAATGGATGGATAGAAGCAACAGTAACAGGAGGAACTCCTCTAGATTCAGGAGAATATACTTTTATTTGGAAAGATAGTTCAGGAAATGATTTACAAGCTAGTGTTACTTCAACAGTAACAAGTGCAGGATATGTACTCAGATTAACAGGGTTAGGAGAAGGTATTTATAATTTAACTATCCAAGATAAAAATTATCCTTTAGCTATCGATAAACCCAACTGTACAATAATTGAAAGTACATATGCATTAGACGATCCAGAACCATTACAAGCTTTCATAAGAATAAATAATCCAATTTCATGTAATGGAAGTAATATTTACGGAGATCCTTTTTCAGATGGAGAATTAGAAGTATTTGCTTCAGGAGGAATAAAATTACAGCCTACACAAAATAGTGGACTATCTTATTTTTACACGTGGAAAAAAGAAACAAGTCCTGGTGTTTGGACAGAATTAACATCGCAAACTACCAATATTGCTTCTGGTTTAGGTGAAGGAAACTATGCTGTAAACATTAAGGATGCTAACGGAATAGTATTAGGAGAATATCAAAACAATGTCTTAGTTCAAGAAAAAGATATTATTCAAGAGATTAAAGAGCCAGAATTATTAGAAGTAGCAATTAAATTACAGCATGCTTATTGTATTGGAGGAAGCGATGGTTGGGCAGAAGCTGTAGTAAAAGGCGGAACAGCACCATACACATATGAATGGGAAGATGGCAGAACAACTTCTTTTATAAGTGATTTGGCAAAAGGAACATACAAATTAAGAGTTAAAGATGCTAGAGATTGTAATGTAGACATTGAAGTTTTAATAGAAGAACCCAAGCAACCTATCAGTATTACTTTTTCAGAATTTGCTACGCCATCTACAAAAGATGCTAGTGATGGTTGGATAAAAGCTGAAATAGAAGGAGGTACACCTACAACTTCTGGAACATATACATATTACTGGCAAGATGAATCTGGAAATTTGTTAAATGCACAAACTACAGCTCAATTCATTAATAATAAATTTGAAATAATTTTAAATGGAATTCCTAAAGGAAATTACTTTTTAACTATTGAAGATGCAAATTACACTATAGCTACGACCAAGAATGGTTGTACTCGCTTAGATGAAGAGTTTAATCTTTACGATCCTATAGAAGCAACTATTAGTGTAGAAACAACAATATCTTGTAATCAAAATAATACGTTTAACAATCCTTTTTCAGATGGAGCTTTAAAAGTAGTAGTAACTGGAGGTTTACCATTTACAACAGGAGCTCCATATAAATACATTTGGAAAAAAGAAAATAGTGCAGGAGTTTACGAAGATTTAGGAGTAAATAATGCGATCCTTTCAAATATATCAGATGGAAACTATGCGTTAAATGTTGAAGATAGTAGAGGTATTGTTATAGGAGAATACAGTAGTTTAAATTTAATTAGTCCAACGGATGAGTTATTTACTTTTGAAGAACCTGAATTACTTACTGTAGCCCTAACAGCTACAGAAATTTCATGTGATGCAGGAAATGATGGAACCGCTACAGTAGAAATTTTTGGAGGAATTCCTCCGTATACGATTGAATGGTCAAACCAGCAAACTACACCAACAGCGACAGGGTTAATTGCAACAAATTATGTTGTTTTCGTTACAGATGCAAGAGGTTGTCAAGCAACTGGCAATATTACATTAAGTCCACCTGGAGGTATTGTAATTGATACATTAGTAAAGAATGATCCAAGTTGTTTTAAAGGCAATGATGGAGAAATTTCATTACAAATTTCTGGAGGTGTTACACCATATACTTATGCTTGGGGTTCAGGTGAAACAACAACTTCATTATCAAATTTAACAGCTGGAAACTATATTTTCACATTAAAAGATGCAAACGGCTGTAATGCAGTTGTAGAATTTACATTAAATGATCCTGAGGAAATCACGATCGATTTAGGAGAGGATAAAGTTTTATGTAACGGACAATCATATCTTTTAAATGGAGCAATTGAAGATGCAAATGCAAAATATGAATGGACATCAGATAATGGTTTTTCTAGTGATCAATCGGAAGTAGAAATAACAAGGGAAGGAACGTATACAATTACTGCGATTTCTGAAAATGGCTGTGTTGCTTCAGATACGGTAATTGTCACATACAGAGATTTGAATATAGATGCAGAATTAATTATGTCTTCACAAGCTTATGTTAATGAAGAAGTAGTAATTTTTAATGGAAGTGATCACGATCCAGAATCTTTTGAATGGATTTTACCAGAAAATACAGTAGTTGTAGAAGAAAGAGCAAACTCAATAGTTGTGAAGTTTACCGAAGTTAAAAATTATGAAATCGGATTAATTTCAAAGCAAGGGGAATGCTCGCAAGCAACCTATAAAACAATTGTTATAGAAGAAGCGAATCAAATTATAGACGAAGGTGATAATCCACCTCCATTTATCGAGTCGTTTACGATATCTCCTAATCCAAATTCTGGAGTTTTTGAAACCTATGTAAAATTAGCAGACCCAAGTAAAATAGCAATTCGAATATTTAATATTCAAGGAGAGCTAATGAAAAAACGAGAAATGGAAGCATTACTCGATGAACATCAAACTCAATTTAATGTTTCTATGTCTTCAGGGATGTATATAGTTGTGTTAGAAACACCAAAGCAAACACAAGTAAAACGAATGATTGTTAATTAAGAAATTATGAAAACCACATCCCTTAAATTAAAATTTTCAGTATTCATTTTGCTATCTATACTACTAGTGTCGTGTTACAAAGAAACAGCAATTACTGTAAATTCATCATTTGATGTTTCTTATGTGAATGGAGATAAATCTGTACCTGTAGCGATTAAAGTATCTAATAAAACAGAAGGAGCAGATCAGTTTGAATGGACTTTTGAAGGTGGAAATATAACAGCATCATCAGAAAGAAATCCGCAAACCATAATTTACAATGAGCCTGGTACCTATACCATAACTCTAAAAGCAACAAATGTAGATGGAGAAGAAGATATATTCGAAAAGCAAATAGCAGTTTTAGAAGCTATTGATATTAACTTTTCAACAAATATTATAGAAAATAATTTTTCTCCAGTAACTGTTGAAATTAACAACCAAACCATTGGAGATAACCTAACATATGAATGGACTTTCGAAAGAGGATTACCCAATAGTTCATCAGAAAGAAATCCACAGAATATTGTTTTTAGGGAAGTTGGAGAACACACAATTCAAGTAAAAGTTTCTAACGGATTTGAAACTGTAGAGAAAACAAAAACGATAGAAGTATTACCTGAATTAAAAGTAGATTTTGATTGGGAACTTGATCGTTTCGATGATGATGCTCAAGCACCGGTAAATATTACTTTAAATAATAAATCAACTAGTGCACTTACTTATTCATGGACATTCACAGGAGGAATACCAGCAACAAGCACAGAAGAAAATCCTAAAGTACTATTTTCTTCTCCAGGTACCCACGCCATAAAATTAGAAGCTTCAAACGGAAAAGAGACAAAAACTGAGACCAAATTAATTACAGTTATACCAAATACAAACCTTAGAACTTTTGAAAACATAGAGTTAGGAATTAACATTGCTCATAATACAAATACAAAAGGAGCTTTCTTTTCAAGTGAATTAAGAAAAACTTTAAAAGCAAATGAAGTTACAGCTGAGAATGGAAGTAAGATCGATATCGCCTTTTTAGGTTTAAATAGTTCTTTTAGTTTTAATAAGTTCATTAGTCCTACAGAAGTAGCAACAAACGGATTTGTAGCAATTCCAAATGCTACAGAAACTAAAATTATCAATTCCTTAGAGAATTGTAACTGCGGAATTAACTTTTCAGAAAGTCAATTCGATACTATGGTAAACGATCAACCTTTACAAAATTTAACCATAACAACAACATCACAAGGATCATTGCATTTCGATGCTACAACAATACCTAGAATTGTATTGTTTCAAACAGAAGATGGTAGAAAAGGAGCTATAAAAATTAAAGAATTTGTAGCGAATGGAAATGATTCTTATATGGTTTGTGATATAAAAATTCAAAAATTGCCCTAAGATGAAAAAAGTAATCAACCTCTTTATAAAACTAAGCATTTTTTTATGTTGTATTTCCTTAAATGCGCAGCGATACCCTGTACAAGTTACGCAAACTGTATTGCCACCATTTTCAACAAAACTAAGTGATTATACTACTGCAACAAACGTTAAGTTTCGTTTAAATATATTATTAACCGATGTTGTTTTAAATAATAGACAAGTTCGTTTAAAATTAAGAATACGAGGAAATGGATTAGATATTAGATCAAGAGAAGTTGTGTCTGGTGCTCCTCAAATAATTTTAAATGGAGGAGTTTTACAACAGTTTACAAATTTAGAGCTGGGAGCATTTTTTCAATTGAATAATTTATCTGGAATTTCTCCTCAAGATTATAATAAACCATTACCTGAAGGCGTATATTCAATTTGTTGGGAAGTTATAGACGTAATTACCAACCAACAAATAAATAATCCATCTGCTGGTTGTTCAGATGTTTTCTTAATCTTAAATGATCCTCCATTTCTAAACTTACCATTTAAAGGAGATCAATTGGTAGCTAAAGATCCAATGAATATAATTTTCCAATGGACACCAAGACATGTTAATGCAACAAATGTTAGCTATGATTTTGAATTAAGAGAAATATGGGATAGAAATATAGATCCACAAGCTGCTTTTTTAGCATCGCCTAATTATTACACTGAAACACTACGAAATACAACTTTACTCTATGATATTAGTAAGCCAGTTTTATTACCTAAAAAACTGTATGGATGGCGTGTAAAAGCAAAGTCATTAACAGGAATTACAGAAAATTCTGTTTTCAAAAATGATGGATTTAGCGAAATCTTTTATTTCACATATACAAATAAGTGTGATGCACCTTCTTTTATCTTATCAGAAGCATTAAATAGCAAAGGAGTAAAAATTACATGGCAAGGAAGTTTTGATCATAAAAAATTTCATCTTCAATACAAAAGAGAAGATATACCAGATGCAGAGTGGTTTGATGTTTACACATTCAACAATCAAGCACAAATTTCAAATTTAAAAGAAGGAAAAACGTATTTGTTTAGAGTTGGAGGATCGTGTAATGAATTAAATGATCCGCAACAAGCATTTTCTTACAGTACAATTAGCCAGTTTACTATGCCAAGTAAAGAGGAAGAGGCAACTTACAACTGTGGAATTATTCCTGAAATTGATATTCAAAATTTAGAACCATTAAAAAATATAGGAATCAATGAAACCTTTACTGCTGGAGATTTTCCTGTAACTGTAAAGCAAATTAGAGGAGGAAACGGAGTGTACTCTGGAAAAGGATTTATTGTAGTTCCTTATTTAGCAGATACAAAAATTGCAGTTACATTTTCTTCTATAAAAATAAATGAAGATTATCAATTAGTAGAAGGTGTAATTAAAACAACTTACGATCCTACTTGGGGAGGAGTAAGCGACGTTAATGACGCTTTTAATGGTGGGGAAGGTGCGTCTGGTTCAACTACAGTAGATTTTGTAATACAAGATGTACAAGTGGATCCTAATGGAGATATTATTGTCATTGGAACCAATGGAGAAATTGTTGAACTTCCAGGAGGAGAAGATCAATTAATTACAGGAAGTGATGGGCAAACTTGGAGTGTTGATGAAGAAGGAAATGTAACTCAATCTGGAGAAGTTGCTGAAGGAGGCGCTACGAATACAGAAAATACAAATGGAGTAAACAATCAAGGTGAAGCAACAGCGATTACAGCTAAAGGTGTTGTGGTAACTTTTAAACAGGCTTCAGAAGCATTATATGGTTTTGATGCACATGAAAAGAAGAGTGATGGAACAAAAGATTTATACAAAAAATTAAATGATGATTATTTTATTCCGTATAAAGCTGTAGCTAATGGGCAAACAGAAAAAATTATAGCTGAACTTAATATTTCAGATACTTCTATAAAGCCTCAAGACATCATATTTAAAACTAAAGATGGAATAGCTATACAAAAAATAGATAGCACAGCTACTTCTTATACTCTTGAGTTAAAAGGAATTTACACAGATGCAGATGTAGAATCTCAAGCATTAATTAAACAAGGTGATAAATATGAAGTAGCAGGAGCATTTATTCAATATCAAGCAAAAATAAAAGAAGTAGATGTAGTTTTAGTAAATGCGTCTGATAGTAACACACAAAAGATAAAAGAAAAACTTCAAAACATTTACCAAAGCGCATTAGTAAAACTAAACATCAAAGAAATTAACGATTTTACAGATGTTATAGCAAATGTAGTTCCTGATGATGTTATAGATAGTGGAGAAAGTGGTTTTGCAGCTCAATATACAGAACAACAAAGAGCAATTAATAAAGAGCTGAAACGTAGAAATGATTTTAATCAAAGTGCATATTATTTAATTCTTACAAGTAAGAAGCCTTCAACAAAAGAAGAAAAAGGTTTAATGCCCTTAGGTAGACAGTTCGGTTATATTTACATGAACAACGGAGCTGATGAAAGAACAGTTGCTCACGAATTAGGGCACGGAGCATTCCAATTAAAACATCCGTTTTCTATCAAAAGCTATGGTTATAACGAGCAAGAGACAAATTGGTTGTTAGATTATGGGAAAGGAGAAAAAATACCATATGTTCACTGGAAAGAAATCCATAATCCGAAGTTACGTTTAGGTATTTTTGATAAAGATAATGATGGACAAAGTGTGTCTACAACGATGCCTATAGCTTTATCTATTAATGAAAAGAAACATAATGATAAATATTATTATGGTTACTTAACTCCATCTGGAGAGCGAATTATTTTATCACAAGAATACAGGCCTATATTTTTTCATGGAATTTCTAACGATACCTATAATAACGTAGTCGCAGGTACTCTAATTGGCTTCAAGAAAAAGTTTAAAGACGCTCAAGGACAGACACAAGAGAAAAAGTATAGTGCCACAATTATAAATGATGAGTTTTTAGGATATTCAGATTTTGAGTACAAAAAGCCAGATATAAAAGATGACTACTCTTTTGTCGTTGGACTACCATATGGAACCCCAGATTTTGATAATGGTCATTGGAAGAATTACAAATTTAAAAACAAAAAAATAACTGAATATACAGGTCAAGATAAACCGATTTTAAGCATCCTTTCAGATGATCTTCAAAATTTAGGTTTATTCAACGATTTAAAATCTGTTAAAGCCATAAAATATGTAAATCCGACTAAAATTTTGGGGGAGGGACAGATTAAAGTAACCGATCGAGAAATTAAGTTATTAAGTGGGTATTACAATAGTGATGAACAACAATGGTTTAAAGATTTATTATCAAATTCAGGAAGAGAAAGCTACACAATAGCTCATAATGAAAGAAGAGAAGTTTTCTTAATTATTAAGATAGCAGAAATATATAATAGGTATCCTGAGATTTTCAGGGAATTCACAAAGTTTTTCAATAATTGGGATTTATTAGGCTTTGAAACCAAAATATCTTTTAATCCTGGTAAATGGGATAAAGAAAATATACCATTAGACTCAATTCCAAGTGAAAAATATAATACTTGGAAAAAATATTTAAGACTAACAGAATCAAATGATGAACTATATGACTTTTATCAGCAGTTTTTAATTGAATTATTTGAGTTTGTTAAAAAAGAAGCAGAAGCTAATATCGCTTGTTTAAGTGAAGATTTCGAGAATAAAAATAAGCACGAATTATATGAGTGTATTCTTAGAGCTAGTGAATTTGAACTAAGAGATCTTCCAGTAAAAAAGCAACTTATAGCTATTAAAAAGATACTATCAACATCGAATAGTGGAGGAGAGATACCAGACGAAAAAGAAATACAAATCGCTAGGTTACTTCAAGCAATTAGCAAGAATAAGAATTCATACACTGAAACTTTAAAATATTTAGAAAATGAACAGGTAAATTATACTTGGTCTGTACAAACAAATAATGCTGTACACACTAAAAAAGATTCATTACCTGTGTGGCGAGCACTATTTGAAAATGTAGAAGATAAAATCTTTGTTGTAGGAGAAGATAATAGACAAAGTATTGTAAGATCTATAGGGCAAATATTTTTAGGGTCTAAAGAGTACTTTGTAAAACAATTGCAAGAGAATATTAATCCTGAACTCTTAACATCAATGACTTTTAAAGATTTAAAGTCATTACATGATAGTTTCTTTACATATGAAAATGATTATCAGAATATTTTTAGAAGAGGTTGGAGTGATATAGAAGCTACAGCTCAAGGAGTAGGAGGAATAACTATTTATGATGAAGAAGATTTATACAAGAGTGTAGATACTAAAATAACAGATCAAGATTTAATAAATGTTAGACAAAAAGTTAAATGGGGATTATTCAATAGTACGACATTAAAAAATGAAGATCTAACACCATTTCAACTAGTATCATTCATTAATATATCTAAGAATAATTTATTAAAATCATTTACAGCTAAAGATGAGCAGGGAAATCCTCAAGCACTTTTCATTCCTGCTTTTACATTACATTATGCCAGTGAAACTGACAGGTTAACTACCAAGTCAGATATTATAATAACAACAATAGATTTACTTGCATTTTTACCAAGTGGAGGTGTAGCTTCATTGAATACATTCGGGAAGTTTGTATACTATGCAGATAAGGTAAGTTCTGTTTCTAGTATGGTAGGAACTGCTTTTAAAGAAACAGACCCGACACTTACGGAGTTTTCAAATCATTTAAGTTTAGTTTCTGGTATAGCAAGTTTGGGTGGCTTATCTAAAAAAATGACAAGGTTAAGTACTCAAGAAAAATTAGTAGATGTAATTAAGTCTGATGTTGTTTTAAGAGATGTAATTCATAAAGATGTTTTAAAGTCAACGAACAATCAAGTTGAAAACGTAAATAATTTTGCCGAGAGAATTTTAAACAAGGAGTTTGATTTATCAGCTATAACTAAGGAACAAATTGATGTTACTAAAGAAATTTTAGAAAATGAAATTAAATATTTAAGAGATTTTCCAGGTTTCAAAGCTGCAAAAGTTAGAGAAGCTATTGCTAAAGTAGATCAATTAGGACTTGAAAAATTAAATATTACATACAAATCTGTTGTAGACGCAAATTTAGTTTCTAAAGAAAAAATAGCGAATGCTTTAATAGAGCTAAATAAGATAAATAATGATGGATTTATAGATATTGTTGTTCATGGTTCTAAAAATAAATTTGTTTTAGATCTTCCTAATGGGATTAATGAACTCGAAGCTTCAAACTTAGTAGATTATATAAAGAATGATAAGGCTTATAAGAATGTAAAAAACTTCAGGTTATTAACTTGTGCAAATATAGATTTAGCGAAAGATTTTGCAAGACTTTTACCAGAAGGTTACACAGTAAGAGCAGTTGATGATATCGTGAGAATTCACTCAGATGGAGGTGTTACAACTGTGCCAAGAGAATCTAATAAACCAGTTGGTGAATGGAAAGATTTTACAAAACAAAAAGATGGAACTGTAAAACAAAAGTCAGCTCAGTCACCAAAGGCACCAACTAGTGAACATCTTAGTAATTTTGTTCAGTTAGGAGGAAATATCGATTCAAAATTAGAAGCACTTTTAAAGCAAGGAACATTCAAGAATATCTATGATAATTTAGTTAGTAATCCATCATTGAGAAAATTAGAGAAATATGGATTGACTATTCAAGAAGAAGCATCATTTGTATATTATAAAGATTCATTCAATGGCTATATATATGACTTTTCAATAGGTAAACAAGTTGATGAAGAGTGGAGGTTATTTTTAGAACCATTATTGGAGTCTTTAGGTACAGGTTATTCAAAGTTACCTAAAAATACAAATACAATTTATAGAGGTTTACAAAGGGAAGAAGCCTCAAAAATTCTAGCACTTAATGTAGGTGAGCGTTTTGATTTTGAAGGAGCTTATAAATCATTTTCTACAGAGTATGGCGTAGCAGAAGACTTTAGGCAAATACATCGTAGTAATGTAATTTTAGAATTAAAATCTAAAACAGGAGCAAGTTTAATGGATATAAATCCAGATGAATTTGAAGTTCTAACTGATAGAAATGTACTCTACGAAGTAGTAGACAAGAAATTGTCAACGGAAACAAATATTTGGACAGTTAAAATCAAGGAAGTTGATGGAGGAGTTAGCTCTGTCAATCCAAATTTTGTTCAAATAGATGATGTTACGACTAAAGTTAATAATGTATCACAACACATCACAAGAGTAGTTCATAATCCAGGGCAATTCAGAAAAGTAAATAAAACTTTCAATAATAAAGAGTACGAATTAGAAGGGTTTATAGGTGTTCATACAGAAAAGTCATTAAAAGATTATATAGAGAAATACGGAGGAGATTACGCTATAGAAAATAGAAAAGGAGATGCTAATGGAGTGTATCAAGGAGTTCCTATCTTATATTCTGAAGGGAAAGAGTACGTGAAAGTTACGGGGAAATTAATGTATCACAAAGGTGTTGGTAAAGGTCAAAAAGTAGGAGGACTTTCTACATTTTTCCCAGACACTATGTCGGATGATGAAATTCTAGAGAATGCTATTCATGCGATACAGAATAATCACGGTCCAGTACCAGATCACAATGTTCCAAACTCTCAACTCTTATATGGTTTTTCAAAAGACGGAAAAATTGAAATCAGATTTAAATTAAATTCAGATGGAAAAATAGGAACATTCTATCCTGTACCAAAAGAGTTAAATAAATTACCTCGTATAAGAAGTTTTGCAACTACTAGTGATGTTCAAAATAAAATTAAAAAGATTTTAGAGGATAATTCTGGAATATTCCCTAAAAACTTAGACTTATTAGATTTTAATTTAGGAACTAATAACGATGATATCATCGATATTATCATTCATTCTAATGCTAAAGGTGAGTTTATAATGAATGTAGAAGGACAAGAGAAAACATTATCAGCTTTAGCTTTAGCAAGAGTGTTAGATCAAGTTCCAGCAAATCAAAAAGTTCGTATCCTATCATGTAATTCTCATGAAGCTGCCTTAGAAATATCAAAGCTTACAGATGTTCCTTTTTATGCTTCTCATGGAGTGGTAAAGTTATATCCAGACGGAGTAATTGTTCACGATACACCATTTCAAAGATATCATAGAGGAGCGCGAAGTGATTTAGGAGAAATCCCACCTAATACAACTCCAGGAAAAGGGACTCCTATTGAATTAGGAAAACTAGATGGAAGTTCAGATTCAGATGCGATAATTAAAGTATTTGGAGAAAACTCAAACGGAGTAAAAGAAAAAGTTAAAGAGCTTGAATTTAATCAAAAAACGCTAGAAGATTTTATTGATGATTTTTCTAATCTTAGTAAAGAACTTTTAAAAGAAATCTCAGAAAATCCTGAATTAATAGAGGCTTGGAAAAGTATATATGATATTCATAAAGGAGAGCCATTTGTATTAACCATACCAGATTTAAAAGAGGTTTATAAAATTTTAAGTGCTGTAGGTGGATATAAAAAATGGAAACTAACACCTAGGGGTAAAGAAAATAAACTATGGGAACGTATCGAAATGGTTGATGAATCATTTGATGTTGTTTATGTAGGAGGAGAAAAAGAAGTATTCGGAGACTATGAAATATCAAAAATAGGTGAGTTAGGTTTAGACATCAAATTAGCTAGTTATTTACAAAGACAAGGAATAACATCAGAAGTTTTCAGACTAGTAATTCAAAAACACGAGCCAAAAGAATTTAAGGCAGTTTGGATAGAGACTAACTACTACGAAGGAGGAAAATCTACCAACCTACAAGAGTATTTAAATAACTTACACTTAGGTCGTGAAAAAGCTGCTTTTGAAACACCTTCAGGAAAACTAGCTAAAAGGAATGGTTTTACAGGGGAACCAATTTTCATAGTAGATAGAACAGATGAAGTTCAAATAGTTTTTACCAAACCAGAATATCTTCTTAGAACAGAAACTAGAAAAATTTTCACTGGTCTTAAAGTAAATGTATACAAAGAAATTAATGTAATAATTTCAAAGGTAGAATCTCTTGAGCCTAAAATAGGAGAAGCTTTAATTAAAGATTTAAAAAGTGCACCTGAAAATACTATTAACGCCATTGTAAAAGATCCTGATTTAATTGATAGTTGGGTATTAATGAATCAGTTTAATGGTTCTCAAAAAATGGATGCTAACTTCTTAAAATTCTTAAAAGGAGAAGAAGCGTTACACTCGTGGTCTGAGGTAATTAAGAGAAGAGTTAAGTTAAAAGAAAAATATCCAAGTTTATCCCTAGAAGAACTTACAGCTGTTTATCATTATTCACGATCTTATGGTTATGAATCTTTAAACAAAGCACTAAGAGGTATTGAGCCAATGACAGATGAACTTGAAGTGTTTGATAATGTACTTAAAAAGACATTAAATAAATTCCCAAAATATAGTCAAACAACTTACAGAGGAGCTAGAGTTGAAAAATCATTATTAGATAAATATAAGAAGGCATATAAAAATAAAACTCCTCATGAAGAAAAAGGATATATGTCTACAAGTAAGGATGATTTCACTGCTGAAAATTTCTCAACAAATCAAACGTCTGAAGGAAAGGTAAGAGTAATATTTACAGTTAAAAGTAAAAATGGTTTCGATATAGAGAATGCGTCTGGACATGGTCCTACATTTTCTTATACAATGAATGAAAGAGAAGTATTATATCAAAATGGACAAAAATTTAAAGTGACAAAGTTCAGGACGACAATTGATAAAAACTTAAAGAAGTTAGTTTACATCACACTTGAAGATTTATAAAAATTGCATTTAAAGGAAAGAAGGTGAAAAGAGTAGTTAGTAGTATAGTTGTCTTTATATTGTTTGTATTTGCGCAGAGAGTTGATGCACAAAACTTAGATATTGAAGGAATAACAAAGTCAACAAAATTAAAGGTGAATGGTAATATCAATGCGAATGCGATTTACTATAATTCAAACACGAGAAATGCAAGAATACCATTTACGTATTTTGTGCAAGGTACTATTAATTTGAACTGGTTAACATTCAATGTACCTTTTACTTACAGTTATTCAAATCAAGGAGAAAACTTTGATTATCAACTTCCTTTCAATTTTAACCGATTAAGTTTACATCCTCGTTACAAATGGATTCAAGCTCATATTGGTGATGTAACGATGAATTTTTCTCCATATACGTTAAGCGGACATCAATTTACAGGTGGAGGTGTAGAATTAACACCTAATTTTCCGCTAAAATTTAGCGCGATGTATGGAAGATTATTAAGAGCTACAGAAGATGACGGAAATGAACAAACCTTACCAGCATATAAAAGAGTAGGATATGGAGCTAAGTTATCATGGGAAAAACCTCGTTATAAATTAGGACTTATTGGTTTCTATGCAAAAGACAATATAAACTCAATTTTACCAATTCCAGAGGAAAGAAATATAAGGCCTAAAGAAAATTTGGTAATTAGTTTAAGCGGAGAAACTACAATAGCAAGAAAATATATTATAAGAGCAGAATACGCATCTACAGCTATTACTCAAGATTTAAGAGCTGATAAAAGTACTATTTCACCAAATAATTTAGCAGGTTTATTTTTCAATAATAGAACATCAACTGAATTTTATAACGCTTTACGCGCTGGAATAGATTTAAACTTAGGAGCAATGAAAGTCGGGTTAGGATATGAAAGAATTGATCCGAATTATGAAACTCTAGGAGCCTATTATTTTAATAACGATTTCGAAAATATTACACTAAACTTAGCTAGAACTTTATTTAACAATAAAGTAAATATTTCATTCAATTTAGGGTATCAAAGAGATAACTTAAACAATCAAAAAACTCAATCTTTAGGAAGAACTGTAGGAAGTGTTAATGCGACTTATCAAGTCACAGATGCCATTACTTTAACAGGAATGTATTCTAACTTTACATCTTTTACAAATCAAAACTTAAATCAATTCGATGATATAAACGATAACGATCTTACAGATGAAGAACAGGAAGCTTTAAATTATAGACAGTTATCGCAAAACGCAAATGCAAATTTAAATTGGGTGCTTTCTAAAAAGAAGAATAGTACTCAAACGGTAAATTTAAATTATTCACTGGCTTCATCTGCAAATGAAGAAAACGGAATAATTAGAGTTGGACAAGCAAACAATTTTCATAATGGAAATGCAGTATATACAATCGGCTTTCCTCAGAATTCTCTAACAGTTTCTTCTTCGGTCAATTATAGCTATAATGACATCGGAAGAGATAACAGTAATGCTTGGGGAACTTCGTTGAATTTAAATAAACTATTTTTCAAAAATAAACTGAATACAACTTTAGGAGCCGCTTACAATAACAGTATAAACAAAGAGATTAAAACAGGAGTTTTAAACTTTAGAGCAAGTGCAGGAACAGTTTTAGCAAAAAAACATAATATTAGTTTAAACGCAATTCAACTATTTAGAAATACGACGAACGTTTCAGATTTAAGCGAGCTTACCTTAACGTTTAATTACAGCTATGCGTTCGATGTTTCTAAACCTAAAATAGAATTCAATCGAACACCTAGAGAGAAAAAAGTTAAAACACCAAAAATCAAAAAAGAGAAAGTGTTTAAGTTTTCATACAGGAAACATACTTTTGAAGGGAAACATGAAAATATTACCAGAGAGATTAAAACTTTAGTTGAACAAGAAGAATTTAAAACAGTCAAAGGATTAAAGCAAGTTTTAAATGATTTAGAACTGTTGGCTATAGATATGAAAGAGCATGAAAATGGAAGTAATAAAAAGTATAAGAAAACAGCTATAAATTATCTAGACCTATTATACAAATACAAAGATTTTTCTGATACTTATCATGATATTGCTTTTAAGAGTTTACAAAAGTTATATACACAAGCTGTCGCTCTAGATGAAAGAGTAAAACAAGATTATATTAGGTTAAGAAACTTAGTGAATGCAGAAAAACAAATGGGGAATTTTGTACTCGAAAGTGATGAGAAAGATCTTTTAGCAAGAGAAAAGAAATACAAAGCACACACCTGGATGCAAGAGCAATTAGTAAGTTTAACTTATGAAGATGTTATAAATGATAAAGGATTGTTAAAAGAGTTTAAAGAGAAGTATTTAGATAAAGTTTTCTCTATGATCATGAATAAGAAATCTGAAAAAGAGATAGAAGATTATTTCTCACTTAAGTATGCTAAGTTTTATCACGATAATGCTCCAGTTAATAAAAAGTAAAAGACCTTATTTTTTAATAAAATCTTTTTCAATGTCTCTAATATGAATTGCTTTCAATGATAGTAAACTAAATAATAGGCCAACAGCGTAATAACACTTAGGTGTCCCACGTATAATAGTTTTAGGACATACAAACTCGCCTTTTATATGCATAATTGAGGCCAGTGTAGCAGCCAAAAAAGCAAATCCTATGGTGATAAAATATAGATAATGTTTCTTGTTTAAAATGTGTACTGTTAATGCAGTTACAAAACAAGATAACATAACATAGCATACAGGAATTTGTTGTACTTTCGGACAAGCATTTCCAGTTTTAATTTCTTCAACAACAACTCTACTAATAGCTAAAATTCCTACAGTAAAGAACAAATAGATGGTTATTGAAATTAAATTTCGAAATGCTTTCATTAATTAATTTTGGTTTACTATAGTTACCTAAATTGAGATCCTTCATCGGATCTTTAGTCAATTTTTAGAACTATTATTTATAGTTAATGTAGTAATTAATGAATGGGGATTCACAACATTACTTTTATATACTGAACACTTACGTTTTGTATTTAATCAAAACATAAATAGTTAATAATTAGATAAAACTACATAATTTTCTGCAACAATCAAATCTTGATGAGTTTCATTGTTAAGAATGAACAATAATTAAATCGATTTATAACCAGTATGTTAGCAAACATTTGATTTTATTAAAAAATCGAACTATATTTGAAAAAATAGTTCGATTTATGAATTCGAAACGCAAAACTCAAATAGCATATCCAACAGTTTTATTGTTTTTAGGATTATCAGTTTCTTACTTACTTTTATATTATTTATTCGATACTAGAATTATAAATGAAAGTTTAACGGTTATAATTGGTGCTTTTTTAGCTTACAGTATGTTTACTGTAGTTCACGAAGCTAGTCATGGAAATATTTCAAGAGGAAATTCAAAATTCATCATTTTAGAAAAGTGTGTAGGTTGGATTTCTGCTAGTTTTCTTTTTTTTCCATTTAGCGCTTTTAAAATAATTCACCTGAAACATCATGCGCATACAAACGATTCAGAAGAAGATCCAGATGGTTATGTTAGAGGAAAAAATATGCTGACCATATTTTTTAAATGTTTGACTTTAATCGGACATTATTACGTAGTTTCTCTGGGAGTTGAGAGTAAGAAGAATGAAGCTATAAGAAAAACTAGAAACCAAACGTTAATTTTTATTTCACTAATACCAATTATCACAATTGGAGTCTCTACATTTAATTTTTGGTATGAATTTATAATGGTATTCTTATTACCAGCTTTGGTTGCTGCGCCTATTTTAGGTTTTACTTTCGATTGGCTTCCTCATTATCCACATCATAATATGGATAAATATCATAACACAAGAATAGTAACTATTCCTGGTTTGGAATTTTTATCATTTTTCCAGAGTTATCATTTAATACATCATTTGTATCCTCGAGTTCCTTTTTATTTATACAAGAAAAAATATCAATTAGTAGAGCAAGAGTTGAGAAATGAAAAATCTCCAATTGAAGGTTTTGGAGTGAACGAATTAAAAGTTTTGAATTCTAAGAATACGTATACAGATGTACTAGAAGGTAAAACATGGAGATATTCTTTAGAAGTAGCTCAAGTTCGAAAATTAACTCACGATAGCGCAGAAATACAATTCAAAAATTTAGGAAACATTCCATATCAATTTAACGCAGGACAATATGTGGTCATTTCAATGTTAGTTGATGGAGAAAAAGTGAGCCGATGTTATTCGATTTGTTCCAATCCTAATTTAAGGGAACTAAAAATTGGAGTGAAACGTGTTTCCGGAGGAAAATTATCTAACAGGATATTAGATCATGTATCGGAAGGTAAATATGTGAATGTTGCGGGTCCTTTTGGAACTTTTAAATTCAAAGATGAAATAGATGTAGAGCATCATGTCTTTATTGCTGGCGGAAGTGGAATAACACCAATTATTTCAATACTCCAAAAAATACTTCAAGATGGAATAACTAATGTGAGTTTGATTTATGGATGCAAATCAGAAAAAGATATCATGTTCCATAAAGAATTAATTGATCTTCAAAATAAGTATCCAAATCAATTTTCATTGAAATTGACTTATGATTTGTTAACCAATGCTTATCAAACTGAATTATTGAGTCATTTCGAAAAAGCAAATTATTATATCTGTGGACCAACTCCAATGATGGAAGCTTCAAAAGAGGTTTTGTATAAAAAAGGAGTTACTTCTGATCATATCATTATTGAAGAATTCTCATATCAAGAAGCTAAACCTTTTGGGAATTCTTACAAGGTGTCAATAAATAACAAGCACTTTTCAGTTTACGAATCTGAAACAATTTTAGAAGGCGCAAAAAGAAATAAAGTTGCAATTCCTTATGCATGTAGTATGGGACAGTGTGGAACTTGTAAGTGTGAGTTAAAGAAAGGAAAAGTAGCTTGGAAAACGGAGGAACAATCTGTATTGTTAGAAAACGAAAAGAATGAAGGTTTTATACTAACATGTATGTGTAAACCTAAATCAGATATTAAACTCAACTCATAACATATGACGAAAGATAAATACGATTATGTAATCATTGGAAGTGGTTTTGGCGGTTCGGTGAGTGCCTTACGATTAGCTCAAAAAGGATATTCTGTTTTGGTAATCGAAAAAGGAAAATGGTTTAAGCCAAAAGATTTCCCGAAAACAAACTGGAATCTAAAAAAGTGGCTTTGGGAACCTCGTTTAAGATTGTTTGGTTTTTTTAAAATGACATACTTGAATCATGTGAGTATACTTTCTGGAGTTGGAGTTGGTGGAGGTTCTTTAACGTATGCTAATACGTTGCCTATTCCTAAAAAAGAGTTCTTTACCTCAGGAAGTTGGAATGGACTTAAAGATTGGGAAACAGAACTAGCTCCGCATTATAAAGAAGCGTATCGAATGTTAGGTGCTGAAGAGAATCCTTACTTCGGTGCAGCTGATCATTTAATCAAAGATTTGTCGAAAGATTTAGATAGAGAAAAACATTTCTCAACGACTAAAGTTGCAGTTCATTTTGGCAAACCTGGAGAAAAAGTAAAAGATCCATATTTTAATGGCGAAGGTCCAGATCGAGCCGCGTGTAATTATTGTGGAGCTTGTATGACAGGTTGTCGATTCAATGCTAAAAATACGTTGGATAAAAACTATCTCTATTTTGCTCAAAAGCTAGGCGTAGAAATTATAGCGGAACATGAAGTGTTAGATGTGTTGCCTAAAAATAATGTGAATGGAAAATCTGGATATGAAATTCATTTCAAAAAAAGTACATCGATATTTTCTAAAACAAAGAAAGTTGAAGCAAACGGAGTTGTATTTTCTGGAGGAGTTTTAGGGACAGTGCCTTTATTGTTAAAATTGAAACAAAAAAAATCATTACCCAATTTATCTGAAATGGTTGGTGGAAATATTAGAACAAATAATGAGTCGTTACTATTACTAACATCAACAGAGAAGAAATCAAAAGATTATTCAAAAGGAATAGCAATAGGTTCGATCCTACATATCGATAAAAATAGTCATCTTGAACCTGTTCGTTATGGCAAAGGTTCTGGGTTTTTTAGAACACTAACAATTCCTTCAGTGCAACATAAATATGCAATAGTTCGAATTTTAGGAGTTTTTGGTGTGTTGTTTAAATCACCGGTTCAATTATTTCAAACAATATTTACAAAAGCCTATAGCAAACGAACAACAGTATTACTTTTTATGCAAACTTTAGATAGCACATTACGGTTAAAGTTAGGAAAAGTAACACAGTTGAAAACTGAAAAAGAATCTAACGAAGCACCAAGTGGTTTTATTCCTGAAGCATCTAAACTGGCAAAAATATTAGGTCAGAAAGTAAAAGCGATTCCATTTTCGAATTTTGCTGATGTATTATTAGGAACTCCAACTACAGCTCATATTTTGGGTGGAGCTGTAATGGGAGAAACTAAAGAAGAAGGAGTTATTGATAAAAACAATAAAGTCTTTGGTTACGAGAATATGTTTGTATGTGATGGATCGATGATTTCTGCAAATCCTGGAGTAAATCCTTCGTTGTCGATTACAGCTATTTCAGAATTAGCTATGTCTAAAATTCCAAATAAAATTGAAACTCAACCAACAAAATAAATAGTATTGAAACCAAAACCGATTTTAGAAGAATTTGAACTTCCTTGTGGAGTTATAATTAAAAACAGAATTGCAAAAGCAGCAATGACCGAGCGTTTAGCAAATAAGAAACAACACGCTACTAAAGCGATTGCTGATTTATATCAACATTGGTCTTCTAATGGAGCAGGATTATTAATTTCAGGAAATATTTTGGTAGATAAACGTTACAAAGAAGCTTCAGCAAATATTGTTTTAGAAGATGAAAGTGGTATTGCAGCTTTACAAGAAGTAACAAAAATAGCAACGCAAAATAATACACAGTTTTGGGCTCAAATTAATCATGCAGGTCGTCAATCGTCTATCTTTTCAACTTTTAAACCGATAGCTCCATCTGCGATTCAGCTTAAAAAATTAATGCTGTTTGCTAAACCTAAAGCAATGTCTTTAGATGAAATTAAAGACGTTGAAAACCGTTTTGTAAACACTGCTGTTTTAGCAAAAAAAGCAGGTTTTACAGGAGTACAAATTCATGCTGCTCATGGATATTTATTGAGTCAGTTTTTATCTCCAAAAACAAATAAAAGACAAGACGATTATGGTGGTCATATTGAAAACAGAGCCAGATTACTTTTCGACATAGTTAAACGAGTTCGTCAAATTTTAGGAGCTGATTTTCCCATATCAGTTAAATTGAATAGCGCCGATTTTCAACGAGGTGGATTTAACGAAGAAGACGCAATGTTTGTAATTAAAAAGTTAGAGCATTTAAAGATTGATTTACTTGAAATATCTGGCGGAACTTATGAAAATATTGTCTTTCTAACAGAACGATACGAACGTGAATCTACTCGAAAAAGAGAAGCGTATTTTCTTGATTTTGCAAAAAAGATCAAATCAGAAACAACACTACCAATAATGGTTACAGGCGGATTTCGATCTCAAAAGTTCTGTAATGATGTTTTAGCGAATAAAGAATTAGAAATGATCGGGTTTGCACGTCCGTTTATCACAGATCTAAACTTTCCAAAGGCATTTCTAGAGGATGAAAACTATAGAGTAAGTGATGCTACTTTTGAGTTTAAAATTAAGAAGATGAAAGATTTTGCTGAAGCTGGTTTTTATGATTATCAAATACATCAATTAGCGAAAGGAAAATCATTAAAGCCAAACTATAATCCATATCTTGCCGTACTAAGATTAACTAAGAATGAAATGGTAAAAGGTTGGTTTTAAGTTATGGGTAGAAAAGCAATAGATAGAGAAAGAAAACAGTTGTCGAAAAAAGCAGAAGTTTGGGTAAAAGAGCTGTTTTACAAAGTGCAATATGAAAAACTTAATAAATTAACTTTAGATGATTTAGCAGCTCTTATTCAAAAAAGTAAAAGTACAATTTATACCTATTTTAAGACTAAAGAAGAGATATATCAAACTATGGTAGCTATGATTTTGAATGATATTCAAGAAGTAGTTTTTGATGAGTTACCTAATGAAGCAGATTTAGTCGTTTTATATGAATCCATTCTGTTAAAAATAAGCGATGCAGTAGAAGGTATTTCAATTCATTTTTTAGATGAAATTCAAACTAATTTCCCGCAAATTTGGACTGAAATTAAAAGTATTACCGATAAAGTTTTAATTACTTTTTCTTTAATTTATGAGGAAGGAATGAAAACAGGTGTTTTTACGAATTTTAATATCACTTTTTTGTTAGCCATGGATAACGCTTTTATTATGAATATAATGACAGATCATGAGCGTTTTAAAGATGAAAATTTAAGTTTAAAAGATATTGTTTCTCAATATTTACAGTTGAGAATTAAAGCTTTAACAAAATAAAAAAAGGATCAAACACCGTTTGATCCTTTTTTATTATAATCGAAGTTTTTAATAAGGGATAACAATGGCTCCTGAAAACTTTTCTTTAATTTTATTCAAAGCACGATCAGCTTCTAATTTGGTGTTAAAACGACCAACTTTTACTTTCCATTCTGGTAATTCGTAACTCATCTTCGGTTTACCAAATTCAGAAAACTTCATCATAAAGTTGTGTTTTATATTTTTAGCTCTTTGTTCACTACCGTTATACAACTGAATTCTATAACCACTACCGTGCTTTTTGTTATATTTTCTCTTTTTGGCTAACAGTGAATTAATACTTTGGTCATTAGTGTAATTAGATTGTGAATTTCCAATGTAAAGACCTAATGTTAAAAACATTACAAAAGCAAAAATTTTTCCGTTTATCATATTCTGTTTATAGTTTTTACAAAAGTAACGACTTGTGATCGAATAGATTGTCAAAATTATTTATTTAGAATCGATATAAATTACCAATTAGGAATCTCTTAACATTTCACATTTTATAGATATGTAGTAATTTTGTCGGAGTTTAAACACATGGTAGTTTTTACGTCAAGTGTAAACGTTATACAAATAGATACGAAATTTTTATAGTATGAAAAGTGTGAATTATCACAGTAAACTTAGTCGAGTACTTCTTAACAGCCTTACTTTCTTATTCGTTTTTTTAGTAAGCTTTTCTATAAATGCTCAAGATGTCGATATGGATCGACAAAAAGCAGGTAGAAAGTTATTTAATGCAAATTGTGCTTCTTGTCACAAGTTAAATAAAAAATCAACTGGTCCTGCTTTAGCTGGAGTTGAGAGTAGAAGAGAGAATGCATGGTTGAAGAAATGGATCCGTAACAATGCTGCTTTAAGAGCTTCTGGAGATGCTGATGCAATTGCTCTTTATGAAGAGTGGGGACAGGCAAATATGACAGCTTTTCCTCAGTTAACAGATGAGCAAATTGATAATATTTTATATTATACTACTGTTGGTGAAATAAAACCTACGGGTAGTCCTGGTGGAACTGATGATGTTCCAGTGCCAACTCAAGCATCATCTCCGACATGGGTGTTGTGGATTTTAGCAGCGGCTATCATTGTTGCTTTTTTAATTATAGCGAGTTTACTTAAAACGGTTAGTGAATTAAAAGGTGCGCCTAAAACTCCTGGTTTAATGGGGCAAGCTGCAGAATTGTGGGAAGGAGTTAAGAAAAATACATTTTTACATGTGTTGTTTGTAATCTTTGGAGCGCTAATAGCTGCTTACGTAGGTTTCGGAACTTTATTTAAAGTTGGTGTTGACCAAGGTTATCAACCAGTGCAACCAATTTTATTTTCACACAAAATTCACGCAGGAGACAATAAAATAGAATGTCAATATTGTCACTCTGCTGCAAAGCATAGTAAGCACTCTGGTATTCCTTCTTTAAATATCTGTATGAACTGTCACAAAAATATTGCTGAAGTTGCAGAAGGAACAAAAGTAGTATTAGAAGATGGTGGTAGAGTTGTAGGTAAAGCAGAATTAGATAAAGAGATCGCAAAAATCTATGAACACGTAGGTTGGGATCCTGAAAAATTAGAATATACTGGTGAAGAAAAGCCTATCGATTGGGTTAGAATTCATAACTTACCAGACTTTGCATATTTTAATCACTCACAACACGTAACAGTTGCAGGTGTTAAATGTCAAAAATGTCACGGTCCAGTAGAAGAAATGGAAGAGCTATATCAACACTCTCCATTAACTATGGGATGGTGTATCGATTGTCACAAGGAAACTAATGTGAACTTGAAGGGTAATGAATACTATGCTAAAATCCACGCGGAATTAGCTAAGAAGTATGGGGTAGATAAAGTTACTATCGCTCAGCTAGGTGGTAAAGAATGTGGTAAGTGTCATTACTAAAAAATAATTAATTAAGAATTCTATAATTGAGAGTGTAAAAGCTTTCAATCATTCAATAAAAACAAATAAATGGCTTCAAACAAAAAATACTGGCAAAGTGTTGAAGAACTAAAAGATAGTTCAGTTGTTGAAACGTTACGTGGTAAAGAGTTTGTTCAAGAGCTTCCTACAGACGAGTTTTTAGGAGATCAAGAAACTCTTGAAAATTCATCAACTTCTCGTAGAGATTTCTTGAAATATGTAGGTTTCACAACAGCAGCAGCTTCTTTAGCAGCATGTGAAGGTCCAGTTAGACAATCGATTCCTTATGTAATTCAACCTAACGACATTATTGTTGGTGTAGCAGATTGGTATGCGACAACGATTTCAGATGGTTTCGATTTTGCCAACGTATTAGTTAAAACTCGTGAAGGTCGTCCTATACAAATCATGCCTAACAAAGAGGTAGGAGGAACTACTACAGCGAGAGTTCAAGCATCTGTATTATCTTTATATGATGAGAAATTAAGAGTTAAAGCACCAAGAAAAGGTGAAACTCAAATTTCTTGGGCAGACGCAGACAAAGAAATTATAGCTAAGTTAGAAAGTTTAAAAGCTTCTAACGGATTAGTATATTTAATGACAGGAACTTTAGCGAGTCCTTCAACTGAAAAAGTTATTTCGGATTTTATCGCTAAATATCCTAATGTAAAACACGTAGTGTATGATGCAGTTTCAGAAAGTGCAACTGCAGATGCTTTTGAAGCAATGTACGGTAAACGTGCTTTACCAAATTACGATTTAAGTAAGGCAGAAGTTATTGCTTCTTTTGGTGCAGATTTCTTAGGAGATTGGCAAGGTGGATATGAGAAATCATACATAGAAGGAAGAAATGTAGATTCAGGTAAGATGTCTTACCACGTGCAGATTGAAGCAAATATGTCTTTAGCTGGTGCAAATGCAGATAAGCGATTAGTTGCTAAACCATCTGCACAAATGCATGCTTTAGTAACTTTATACAATGCAATTACAGGTGCTAGCTTGCCAACACAAGCAACACCAATTGATGCTCAAGTTAAAAAGTTAGCTAAAGATTTAAAGAAAGCAGGAAAAAAGGCTGTGGTTCTTGCTGGTATCAATGATGTAAATGCACAGACTATTGCTTTAGCTATTAATAAAGCTTTAGGAAGTATAGTTATCGATACAGAAAATGTAAACTTATTACGTCAAGGTAGCGATGCAAAAGTTGCTGCATTAGTACAAGATATTACTTCAGGTAAGGCTAAAGGTTTAATTACTTATAATGTAAATCCAGCTTATTCAATTGCTGGTTTCGGAGATGCGGTTAAAAAATTAGGTTTCTCTGTTGCGTTATCTACTCAAAATGATGAAACTGCTGTAACTACCCAATATACATTACCAGCTCCACATAATTTAGAGAGTTGGGGTGATGTAATGGCTACTGAAGGTAAATATAGTTTAATGCAACCAACAATTGCTCCTATATTTAGCTCACGTCAAGTACAAGATGTATTATTAAAGTGGTCTGGAGCAACTAAAAATTATTACGATACATTAAAAGAGTTCTGGAGTACAAATATACTTAATGGAGCTTCTTGGAATCAAGCATTACACGATGGTATTTTTATTGCCCCATCACCAGTTGCTGAAGCTGTAGTAGCTAATGAAGAAGTTACAACAGAAGAAGGAGATGAGGAAACTAAAGGATTGTCCGTTGCTGAAGCTGCTAGAACTATAGCTAAAGTAAAAGGATCAGAATTCGAGTTAAATTTATATACATCTGTTGCTTTAGGAGACGGTAATCAAGCAAACAACCCTTGGTTACAAGAATTTCCAGATCCAATCACACGTGCATCTTGGGATAACTATTTAACAGTTTCTCCAGCAGATGCAAAAACATTAGGTTTTGAAAATCCTGTTAAAGATAATGGTGCTATTGATGGTAACTTTGCTGAAATTACTTTAGGAGGTCAAACATTAAAAGTTCCGGTAATCATTCAACCAGGCCAAGCGCAGGGTTCTGTTGGTTTAGCTTTAGGTTATGGTAGAACTCAAAACTTAAAAGAAGAAATGCAAGTTGGGGTAAATGCTTACCCATTATATAAAGATAGAAATAACGTTCAGTTAGGTGTAGCAATTAAGAATTTAGGAGGATGGCATAAGTTTGCTTGCTTACAGGTTCAAAATACTTTAGCTGGTCGTCATGATATTTTAAGAGAAGCATCTTTAAAGGATGTTAATGACAGGTCTCTAGATCCAAAACATACTTGGAATAAGCCTTTCATGGTGTCTTATGATCACCAAGAGATAGAAGGTAGTGCTAGAAAAGTTGACTTATGGGATGAGCATGATAGAAGTTTAGGTCATCACTTTAACTTATCTATCGACTTATCTTCATGTACAGGTTGTGGAGCTTGTGTTGTTGCTTGTCATGCAGAAAATAACGTTCCAGTTGTAGGTAAAGATGAAGTACGTGTAGGTAGAGATATGCACTGGTTACGTATTGATCGTTATTACTCTTCTAAGGTACAAAATGATGCTACTATTGATGAATTCAAAGCAGAATTCAAAGCTAAATTAGTAGAAAAATATACAGCACTTGGAAATAATGCAGATGAAGCAAAAAAGAATGCAGAAACTGAATTCCATAAATTTGCAGATCAAGAGCTAGAAAGAAGATATGCTACAGAGGTATTAGGATTAAGTAAAGGTGATTTATTTGATGCTTTAGAGAATCCAGCTGATAATCCACAGGTTACTTTCCAACCAATGATGTGTCAGCACTGTAATCACGCACCTTGTGAAACAGTTTGTCCTGTTGCGGCAACTTCACACGGTCGCCAAGGTCAAAACCAAATGGCTTACAATCGTTGTGTAGGAACACGTTATTGTGCAAATAACTGTCCTTACCGTGTACGTCGTTTCAACTGGTTTAACTATGCAGATAATCAAGAATTCGACTTCAACATGAATAATGGTTACGGTAAAATGGTGTTAAATCCAGATGTTACTGTTCGTTCTCGTGGGGTTATGGAGAAGTGTTCTATGTGTATCCAAATGACTCAAGCTACTATTTTAAAAGCGAAAAGAGAAGGAAGAGCAGTGAAGAAGGATGAATTCCAAACTGCATGTTCTCAAGCTTGTTCTACAGGAGCAATGACTTTCGGAGATTTAAACAACTCTGAGGATACAGTAAGTAAATTAAAAGAAGATAGAAGAGCTTTCTACGTGTTAGATTACATTGGTACAAAACCAAACGTAGTGTATCAAGTGAAAGTAAGAAATACAAACGAAGCTTAACAATTAATATAAGTAAATAGATTATGTCGGGTCATTACGAATCGTCTTATAGAGAACCTTTAATATTAGGAGATAAGAGCTATCACGATATTACAGAGGATATAGCAAGACCAATTGAAGGTAAAGCCAACAAAAATTGGTACATCGCATTCTACATTTCTTTAGCAGCAATGTTATGGGGATTTGGATGTATTTTCTACACAGTAGGAACAGGTATTGGAGTATGGGGGCTTAGCAAGAATATTGGTTGGGCATGGGATATCACCAACTTTGTATGGTGGGTAGGTATCGGTCACGCCGGAACATTAATTTCTGCGGTACTTTTATTATTCCGTCAGAAATGGAGAATGGCAATTAACCGTTCTGCAGAGGCAATGACAATCTTTGCCGTATTCCAGGCAGGTTTATTCCCTATTATTCACATGGGACGTCCTTGGAATGGATATTGGGTTTTACCTATTCCAAACCAGTTTGGTTCATTATGGGTAAACTTTAATTCACCACTTTTATGGGACGTATTTGCGATTTCTACATATTTATCGGTATCATTAGTTTTCTGGTGGACTGGTTTATTACCTGATTTCGCAACTATACGAGATAGAGCAGTAAAACCTTTCCAAAAGAAAATATATGCTTTATTGTCTTTTGGATGGTCTGGTAGAGCAAAAGATTGGCAACGTTTTGAAGAAGTGTCTTTAGTTTTAGCTGGTTTAGCTACTCCTTTAGTACTTTCGGTACATACGATTGTATCTTTTGACTTCGCAACTTCTGTGAATCCAGGATGGCACTCGACAATTTTCCCTCCTTACTTCGTTGCTGGAGCGATCTTCTCAGGATTCGCAATGGTACAGACTTTATTAGGAGTGATGCGTAAGGTAACAAACTTAGAAGCTTACATTACTCGTTTACATATCGAGTATATGAATATCGTAATTATTTTAACAGGAGGTATTGTAGCTGTAGCTTATGCAACTGAGTTCTTTATTGCATGGTATACAGGATCTCCTTATGAGAATTACACATATTTATCATTCGGAGCAGAAGCTGGAGCTTATGGTTGGGCATTCTGGTCGTTAATGATTTTCAATATCATTATTCCACAGATTTTATGGATTAAGAAATTCAGAAGAAGTTTTGTTGTTTCTTTCTTAGTTTCTATCGCAATTAACATTGGTATGTGGTTCGAGCGTTTTGATATTATCGCAATCGTATTAAGTAAAGGTCAGTTACCATCTACATGGTGGCGTTTTGAACCAACATTCGTTGACGTTGGTATATTTATTGGAACAATCGGATTCTTCTTTGTGTTATTCTTATTATACGCAAGAACATTCCCAGTAATTCCAACAGCTGAGGTTAAAACGATATTAAAATCATCTGGAGAGAATTTCAAAAAACAAAGAGAGGAGAACAATGAGCACTAATAAAGTAATTCACGCGTTATATAATGATGATGATATCTTAATGGATGCCGTTAAGAAAGTAAAAGGAGAACATCATCATATTGAAGAGGTTTACACACCTTTCCCTGTTCACGGACTAGATAAAGCATTAGGGTTAGCTCCTACTCGTTTAGCAATCACTGCATTTTTATATGGTATTACAGGTACTTCAATCGCTACATGGTTAACATGGTATACAATGATTGCAGATTGGCCACAAGATATCGGAGGAAAGCCTAGTTTTTCTTGGCTAGAGAATATGCCAGCTTTCGTGCCAATTTTATTTGAGTTAACAGTATTTTTTGCAGCGCATCTAATGGTAATTACATTTTATATGCGTAGTAGAATTTGGCCATTTAAAGAAGCTGAAAATCCAGATCCAAGAACGACTGATGATCATTTTTTAATGGAGATACCAGTACACAATAACGAAGAAAAATTAACAGCACTTTTGGAGACTACAGGCGCTGTTGAAATTAAAGTAGTAGATAAGCATTAATATAAGATTATGAAGAGTTTAAAAATAGTTATTACTTTATTAGTAGTTGCAGTATTTGCCTCTTGTAACAACAAGCGTGAACGACAAGTACAGTATATGCCAGATATGTATGTATCTGTACCTTACGATGCGAATGGTGCTTCATCAGCTGGAGATGTTCCAGTGAACAGATTACCAGTGGCTGGTACTGTTAGTAAAAATGGTGTTGTAGCTTATGATATACCTGATTCTAATGAAGGATATGAGAAAGCTAAGGCTGAGTTAAAGAATCCTTTAAAGAATGATGATAAGAATTTAGCTAACGGTAAAAAAATGTATGGTATTTACTGTGCAGTTTGTCATGGTACTAAAGGTGATGGAAATGGAATTTTAATGCAGAGAGAAAAATTCTTAGGTATTCCAAACTACAAAGATAGAGACATCACAGAAGGTAGTATTTACCATGTTTTAATGTATGGTAAAAATATGATGGGATCTCATTCTTCACAACTTACTTACAAAGAGCGTTGGCAAGTTGTTCAGTATGTTCAGAAATTAAGAAGCGAATTAAAAAAATAAGTCTATAATAGATAGTTAAGATATGTACCAGTTTTCAGGAAAATTAAAAATGCTTGCTATTGGTTTAATGGTAATAGGTCTGATTGGAACTGCTATTAGTTTCATGAATACTCCTAAAACATTACAAGATGCAAAAGACATTTTAGCGAAACAAGAAGCATCTCATCATGGAAGTCATGGTGGTGGTCATGGTGAAGCAACAAATGATCATCATGCTAACACAGAGCATAAATCAGATACTCACAAAAGTGATCATAAAGAAGTAAAATCTAATGATGTTGCTCATACTAATGATCACAAAAAGGAAGTTAAAGCAGATTCTTTATCTCATAAAGAAGAAGCTGCAAATCATGCAGAGGACACACGTTTAACTGATAGTTTAAATGGTCATGTGGCTGAAAAAGCTCATGTTGATCCATCTTCTCATGCAGGAAATGATCATGATACAGCTCATCATGGAGATGACCACGAAGAGCATGCAAAACATGCTTTTCACCAAATGCAAAACAAACCATGGTCTGCTATTTATGTATCTTTAATTTTCTTTTTAGGAATTTCTCTTTTAGTTATGGCATTCTATGCAGCACAAAGAGTTGCTCATGCAGGTTGGTCTGTTGTATTATTTAGAGTGATGGAGGCTATTACAGCTAACTTACATTATGTAAGTGCGATCATGTTAGTTTTTATTATTGTAACAGCAATGCACATGAATCACTTATTCCCATGGATGGCTGATGGAGTTTTTGATCCACTAAGCGAAAACTATGATCCTATAATAGATGGAAAAAAATGGTTTATGAATTTACCAGGATGGGTAATGAGAAGTGTTTTCTATTTATTAGTATGGAATGGATTCCGTTTTTATATTAGAAAGAAATCTATAGAGCAAGATAATGGAGATTTAGATTTACACAAAAAGATCTATAATGTATCTGTAGTTTTCATATTATTATTCATGATTACTGAAAGTATGATGTCTTGGGACTGGATTATGGGAATTGATCCACACTGGTTCTCTACATTATTCGGATGGTACGTATTAGCAACTTTATTAGTATCTGCATTAACTGTAATTTGTTTAGTTACTCTATATTTAAGATCTAAAGGTCATTTACCATTTGTCAATGACAGTCACATCCATGATTTAGCTAAATTTATGTTTGGTTTTTCAGTATTCTGGACGTACTTATGGTTTGCTCAATTCATGTTAATTTGGTACGCAGATATGCCTGAGGAAACAACATATTTTGCTTTACGTTTCAAAGAGTATGTAGTTCCTTTCATTGGTATGATTGCATTAAACTTTATTTTCCCAATTTTATTATTAATAAACAGTGATTTTAAAACTGTGCCTTGGGTTATAGTAATTGCTGGAGTATTTATTTTAGTAGGTCATTATGTTGATTTATTTGTAATGATTATGCCAGGTACTGTAGGTGCACAATGGGGATTCGGAATTGGTGAGATTAGTGCCTTCTTATTCTTCCTTGGATTATTCATTTTTGCAACATTTAATGCTTTTGCTAAAGCAAACCCAGTAGTAAAAGGAAATCCATTTTTACACGAAAGTGAAATTCATCACTATTATATTATAGAACACAGAGGAGAAGATAACGCTCATCATTAATAACAAGTATTAAAAAAATAAGTATATAAGTATGCTAGCTTTATTTTATATTTTCATCGCAATAACAGTAGGAGTGAGTTTTTGGCAAATCACGCGTATAATGAATTTACGTAGTGTTATTGCTAATGATGATGATAACAACAAACAAGGTAAGATTGCTTTAGGTTTCCTAGTATTTTTATACGCAATGATGATTTATTGTTTATTAGCAATGAATGTAATCATGTTACCAGAGAGTGCATCTATTGAGGGTGAACACGATGACAGACTTTTCAATATTACGTTTATATTGATAGGTATTGTACAGTTTATTATGCAATTTTTAATTTTCTTCTTTACTTATAAGTACAGAGGTAATAAAAATAAGAAAGCTTTATTCTTTGCAGATAGCCATAAGTTAGAGTTAATTTGGACAGTTATTCCAGCCGTAACAATTGTATTATTAATCGGATATGGATTATGGCAGTGGAACAACGTAATGTATGTTGGAGACGATGAGAATCCAATAGTAATTGAAGTTTACTCGCAGCAGTTCAGATGGGATGCTCGTTATGCAGGTTCAGATAATGAATTAGGATTAGGAAATGTAAATTTTATCGATATCAATAAATCTAATACAATGGGTGTTGATATGTCTGATCCTAAAGCTCAAGATGATAAACAAGTTACAGAGTTATACTTACCAAAAGGGAAAAAGGTTTTATTCAAATTCCGTTCTCAAGACGTATTACACTCTGCATACATGCCTCACTTTAGAGCTCAAATGAACTGTGTTCCAGGTATGGTTACTCAATTTGCATTTACTCCGAAGTATACTACTGAAGAGATGCGTAATAACGAGGAAGTAATTGCAAAAGCAAAAGGAATAAATAAAATAAGACAAGCAAAAGGTGAAGAACCTTATGTGTTTGATTATTTATTATTATGTAATAAGATTTGTGGAGCTTCTCACTACAACATGCAAATGAAAATTACAGTTGTAGAAGAGGCTGATTACAAAAAGTGGTTAGGAGAGCAAAAAACATTAGCTCAAGTTATTAAATAAGATTAATCGTAAAAATTTATTAAGAAAAAATAAATTATGTCAGGAGAACATCACCATCACAAAGAAACATTTGTAACGAAGTACATTTTTAGTACTGATCACAAGATGATCTCGAAGCAATTCTTGATCACAGGGATGTTTATGGGTATCATTGGGGTATTTATGTCAATGTTATTCCGTTTACAAATTGCATGGCCAGAAAAATCGTTTTCTATAATTACAGCATTTTTAGGAGATCACCAACAAACTGACGGTGTAATGAATCCAGATACATATCTGGCATTAGTTACAATACATGGTACTATTATGGTATTCTTTGTATTAACAGCAGGTTTAAGTGGTACATTTTCAAATTTATTAATTCCATTACAGATTGGAGCAAGAGATATGGCATCAGGTTTTTTAAACATGGTATCATATTGGTTATTCTTCTTATCTTCAGTTGTAATGGTAGTGTCTTTATTTGTTGAAGCTGGACCAGCATCAGCAGGTTGGACTATTTATCCGCCGTTATCTGCTTTAAAACAAGCGATACCAGGTTCTGGTTTAGGTATGACTCTATGGTTAGTTTCTATGGCGATTTTCATTGCATCATCGTTAATAGGATCTCTAAACTATATTGTAACTGTATTAAACTTAAGAACTAAAGGGATGAAGATGACAAGATTACCATTAACAATGTGGGCGTTCTTTGTAACGGCTATTATTGGTGTAATCTCTTTCCCAGTTCTTTTATCAGCGGCATTATTATTAATATTCGATAGAAGTTTCGGAACTTCTTTCTATTTGTCAGATATATTCATATCAGGTCAAGTGTTACATTATCAAGGAGGATCTCCAGTTTTATTTGAACACTTATTTTGGTTCTTAGGTCACCCTGAAGTATATATCATTTTATTACCAGCATTAGGTATTTCATCTGAAGTAATTTCTACAAATGCTAGAAAGCCTATCTTCGGTTACCGTGCAATGATTGGATCAATCTTAGGTATTGCATTCTTATCAACAATTGTATGGGGTCACCATATGTTCGTGTCAGGTATGAATCCATTCTTAGGATCTGTATTTACATTCACAACGGTATTAATTGCAATTCCATCAGCTGTAAAAGCATTTAACTATATTACAACTTTATGGAAAGGTAATCTACAATTGAATCCAGCCATGTTATTCTCTATCGGATTAGTTTCTACATTCGTAACTGGAGGTTTAACAGGATTAGTACTTGGAGATTCAGCTTTAGATATTAACGTACACGATACATATTTCGTAGTAGCACACTTCCATTTAGTAATGGGTGTATCTGCTTTATTTGGAATGTTTGCTGGTGTTTATCACTGGTATCCTAAAATGTATGGTAGAATGATGAATAAAGTAATGGGTTATTGGCATTTTTGGTTAACTATTATATCTGCATATGGAGTATTCTTCCCAATGCACTTTATAGGGTTAGCTGGTTTACCAAGACGTTACTATACAAATACAAACTTCCCAATGTTCGATGACTTAGCAGACATCAACGTATTCATGACTCTTATGGCAATCATTGGAGGTGTGGCCCAGTTAATTTTCTTAGCAAACTTCTTTATCTCTATGTATAGAGGACAAAAAGCTTCGCAAAACCCATGGAAATCTAATACTTTAGAATGGACTACTCCAGTAGAACATATCCACGGTAACTGGCCAGGGAAAATTCCAGAAGTTCATAGATGGGCTTACGACTATAGTAAAGTTGATGACAACGGAAACTATATTCATGGAGAAGATTTCGTTTTACAAACAGTACCTTTAAAAGACGGTGAAGAACCATCTTAAAAAAGTAAGAAATAAAAAACCAAAAGCCTTTCATAATTGAAAGGCTTTTTTGTTATCCATATTATAATACTAATAAGTATATTAGCAGTACTGAATTTGATTTTAATGTATGAATGAGCATTTAAACCCTGAAAACACTAATTATTCTCATGAAGAAATGGATGTGGAAAAGAAACTACGTCCGTTATCCTTTGATGATTTTACAGGTCAAGATCAAGCTTTGGAAAATCTTAGAATTTTTGTTGAAGCAGCAAATCAAAGAGATGAAGCTTTAGATCACACCTTATTTCATGGTCCTCCTGGTTTAGGAAAAACCACTTTAGCACACATTTTAGCAAATGAACTTGGAGTGGGAATTAAAGTCACTTCAGGTCCTGTTTTAGATAAACCTGGTGATTTAGCAGGTTTACTTACAAATTTAGATGAACGTGATGTGCTATTTATTGATGAAATTCATCGATTAAGTCCAATTGTAGAAGAGTACTTATATTCTGCAATGGAAGATTATAAAATAGACATCATGATTGAATCTGGACCGAATGCGAGAACAGTTCAGATTAATTTAGAACCATTTACTCTAGTTGGAGCAACAACAAGATCTGGTTTATTAACAGCTCCGATGAGAGCTCGTTTTGGAATCAGTAGCCGTTTACATTATTATTCTACGGAATTATTAACTACAATTATCCAAAGGAGTTCTGCAATTTTAGGCGTGCCAATTTCGATGGAAGCTGCGATAGAAATTGCAGGTAGAAGTAGAGGAACGCCTCGTATTGCAAATGCACTATTGAGAAGAGTACGTGATTTTGCACAAATTAAAGGAGATGGTAATATCACTATAGAAATAGCAAAATATGCATTAAAGGCATTAAATGTTGATGCGCATGGTTTAGATGAAATGGACAATAAAATTTTATCTACCATTATCGATAAATTTAAAGGTGGACCAGTAGGTATTACTACATTAGCAACAGCAGTTGCAGAAAATGCAGAAACGATTGAGGAAGTTTATGAACCTTTTTTAATTCAACAAGGTTTTATCATGCGAACACCTAGAGGTAGAGAAGTAACAGATTTAGCTTATAAACATCTAGGAAGAATAAAAGGAACTAGTCAAGGAGAATTATTTTAAGTGAGAATACAAAAAATCATCCCTCTTTTAGAGTGGTTACCAAAGTATAAGAAATCTCAATTTAAAGGAGATGTTGTTGCTGGATTAACAGTAGCAACAGTTTTAATACCACAAGGTATTGCTTATGCTTTAATTGCAGGTTTACCACCAATTTACGGATTGTATTCAGCTTTAATTCCTCAAGTGATTTATGCAATATTCGGTTCTTCTAGGCAAGTAGCCATTGGTCCAGTAGCAACAGATTCATTAATAGTTGCTGCCAGTATATCTACAATAGCGCTTATGGGATCTGAAAGTTATATTGCTATGGCAATCTTTTTAGCCTTGTTAGTTGGAAGTATTCAGTTCTTAATGGGAGTTTTCCGCTTAGGTTTTATTGTTAATTTTTTATCAAGACCAGTAATTACAGGATTTACTTCAGCAGTTGCCATAACAATAGGTTTAAATCAATTCAAAAATTTTTTTGGAGTAGATTTTCTACAAAGTGATCAAATCCATATTTTACTTGAAGATATATTAACTAGAATTACTGAACTCGAAACAAAAACAACAATTATTGGAATTGTTACAAGTATCATAATCATTGTATTAAGAGGAATTAATAAAAAAATACCAAATGCTTTAATAGTAGTTGTTTTAGGAATTGTTTTAATGTATGCTTTTGAAACTTTTTTCTTTGGAGTTGCTATTGTTGAGAGTATTCCTTCAGGTTTACCAAGTTTTGCAGTTCCTGAGTTAAACTTTGGTTTAGTAAGAGAGTTGTTACCTATGGCGTTTACTTTAGTAATGGTAGGTTATTTGGAAACAATTTCTATTGGAAAGTACTTAGAATCTCAACAAGATGAATACAAAATAGATCCTAATCAAGAACTAATAGCTTTAGGACTAAGTAATATTTTCGGATCATTTTTTAAATCGTATCCATCTACATCTAGTTTTTCTAGATCTGCAATCAATTTTGATGCAGGAGCAAGAACAGGAGTAGCTGCATTTATTTCAGCAGGTTTAGTTGTACTTACGCTATTATATTTAACACCTGTGTTTTATTATTTGCCTAAAACAGTTTTAGCCGCTATTATAATTGTAGCAGTTTTTAGATTGGTAAATGTTAAGGAAGCTCGATTCTTATGGAAAGCAAATATTCTAGATTTTTGGTTATTAATAGCTACTTTTTTAGCAACATTATTTTTTGGAATAGAATATGGAATTTTAATAGGAGTAAGTTTATCACTTATCGTTTTAATTTATAGAACATCCCGACCCAATGTTGTAGAGTTAGGAAAAGTACCAGATTCCGACTTTTATAGAAATAAGAATCGATTTAAAGAAGTTCTACTAGATAATGAGGTTCTTGTTTTTCGTTTCGATGCTCAAATTTTTTATGCAAATGCGAGTTATTTTAGAGAACGATTAGAGCATATGGTGAATCAAAAAGGAGAGAGCTTAAAATTAATTGTTTTAGATGCTGAAAGCATTAATCGAGTAGACAGTACAGGAATTGAAATGTTAAAACAACAAGTTCAATTTTACATGAATAAAGGAATAACATTTTATCTTGCCGGTGTAAAAGGTCCGGTTAGAGATGATTTGTTCAGAGGTGGTTTATTAGAAATTATAAATTTAGATCATTTTTTTATGCGTGCAAATGGCGCAGTAACATTTTTTAAAACAGGAGATAATACAAATCAAAAAAAATACGCTCAGTACATTCATCAAGCGTACAAATAAAAGACATTGAATTATGAAGATTGAACAAATTTATACGAATTGCCTATCGCAAGGAGCATATTATATAGAAAGTAACGGAGAAGTAGCTATTATAGATCCGTTACGTGAAGTACAATCATATATCGATAAGGCTAAAAAAGATGAAGCTACAATTAAATATATCTTTGAAACTCATTTTCATGCCGACTTTGTAAGTGGACATATAACACTTGCTGAAAAAACAGGAGCTACAATTGTATACGGACCAACTGCAACAACAAATTTTAAGTCACATATTGCTAAAGATTCTGAAGTTTTCAAAATTGGTAATATAGAAATCGTTGCTTTGCATACTCCAGGTCATACGATGGAAAGTACAACTTATTTACTAAAAGATGAAAACGGCAAAGATCATGCAATTTTTAGTGGAGATACTTTATTTATTGGAGATGTTGGAAGACCAGATTTGGCTCAAAAAGGAGACATTACTCAAGAAGATTTAGCAGGCTTTCTTTATGAAAGCTTACAAACTAAAATAATGCCTTTACATGATGATGTCATCGTTTATCCTGCTCATGGAGCTGGTTCTGCTTGTGGAAAGCATTTGAGTAAAGAAACTGTAAGTACATTAGGAAACCAAAAGAAAACAAATTATGCTTTAAGAGCAGATATGACTAAAGAAGAGTTTGTAAAAGAAGTTACAGATGGTTTATTGCCACCACCAGAGTATTTTCCTCTGAATGTAAAATTGAATAAAGAAGGTTACGATTCTATCGATAGTATTATAGAACGAGGAACTAAAGCGCTTTCTGTAGATGAGTTTGAGTATGTATCAAATAAGTATGAAGCTTTAATATTAGATGTAAGACATCAATCCGATTTTATTCAAGGATTTATACCACAATCTATTTTTATTGGTTTAAACGGATCATTTGCACCTTGGGTGGGAGCTTTAATTAGAGATACAGAACAGCCAATTGTTTTGATTACACCTGAAGGAAAAGAAGAAGAAGCAATTACAAGATTAGCAAGAGTTGGTTTTGATAATGTTTTAGGATACCTAGAAGGAAGCTTTGATAGTTGGAAAAATGCGAATAAAGATTTTGATACGTTACGTTCAGTTTCTGCAAATCATTTAGAAAAAGCATTACAAGAAAAAGTTACAGTTTTTGATGTTAGAAAACCAGGGGAATATAACTCGGATCACATAAAAAACGTTGAAAACACGCCATTAGATTATTTAAATGATTATATTAGTATGTTTCCAAACACTAACGACTTTTATATTCATTGTGCAGGCGGTTATCGTTCTGTAATTGCAGCTTCTATATTAAAATCTAGAGGATTTCATAATGTAATTGATGTAGCTGGAGGATATAAAGCGATCAAAGAAACCAATATTCAAAGAGATCAATCGTTATGTGTTTCAAAGTAATTGAAACATGAGAAAATTCATTTTAGGTTTAATTGGGATTTGCATTTTATTTTCTTGCGCTAGTAGTAATGAAAATGTAAAAACTATTACCGTAGATGATTTAAAACTCAAAATACGAGAAGATAGAAACATTCAGATTTTAGATGTAAGAACAGCTTCCGAAACTTCAGATGGAGTTATCTTCAATGCGATTCAAGTCAATTTAATTTCGAATAATTTTGAAACAAAAAGTTTGGAGGTTTTAAATAAAGAAAAACCAGTTTATGTGTATTGTAGATCTGGTAGAAGGAGTAAAATCGCTGCAGGAGTTTTAGCTGATAACGGTTACGAAGTTTATAATGTTAAAGGTGGATATGTAGCTTGGGAGAAAAAAATAATGAACAATACAAATAAAGAATAAATAAAAAAACCGAGTGAATTCACTCGGTTTTTTTATTGCTTAGAACTTTAATGTAGCTCCAATTAAAAAGTTTCTAGTTGCTTGTGGATAAAATCCTGCCCCGTCAACTGTTGTTGTAACTCCAGGATTCGACCAAGTATCATCAAAGAAGAAATAATATCCTCTGTCAACATATTCTCTATCAAAAATATTATTTACTAATCCTGTTAATACTATAGAATCAAAAATCTTATTAGTTTTTATTTCATAAATAACATTTAAGTCACTCGTAAAATAACTATCTAGTCTTTCATTATCAGAAATTCTTCCGCTTAAATTCCCCATAAATTGTTCGCCTACAAACTTTGATAAAAATGAAATCTGTAAATTTTCAATAGGTTTATAGTTTAAAGCATTACCAAAGATAACGTTTGGAGAAAAAGAAATATCTGTGTTTCCTAAGTTTTCTATAGTACCATCTATTGGAACTCTAAAATCACGATTCTTGTTAGCACTAAAAGCTACATTTGGTTGTATCGATAAAAAGTCAGTTAAAATAACACTAGCATCTATTTCTAAACCTAATCTGTAACTACTTCCACTAGTTTCTCTAAGCGGCTCACCAACATTGTTAATTGCTCCTGATAATACCAATTGATTTTTATAATCCATATAGTATACATTCGTATTAACTTTAATACTACCTGTATTTAATCTCCAACCTAACTCGAAATCATCTAAAGTTTCATGTTGAGAATTACCACCTTCAAAATCGTTTCTGTTTGGTTCTCTGTTAGCTCTTGCATAAGAAGCATAAAGACTATTATTATCGTTTACTTGATATGTTAAACCTAATTTCGGATTGAAAAAGTTAAAATCTTTGTCAACATCTAACGGATCACGATCTGAAGTTAATCCGTTTGTTCTGTAACTAACAAATCTTCCTTGTAAATCTACGTATGCATTAAGTTTATCATTAATACTAATATTTGCTTTTACAAAAGAACTTAAGTCGTGCTTTTTAGCATCACTAAAATAATAACGATCACGAATATTTGTGCCTGGAGCTAAATCACTTCCCCAGATTACTTCTCCATAATGATCGTTGCTGTAATTACTATAAGATCCTCCAGCAATAATTTCTAATCCTTTTAACGTATAAGTTGCAGAAGCATTAACTACATAAAAATGATTATCTAACCATCTACGAACAATTACATCACTATTATCGGCAATAAGATTATTAAAATCAGCAGCATTTTCATTTTCTTTAAACTGCTCAAAATATCCTTTACCACGAGTGTAATTTAAACCAATATTAGTTGAAATTTTATCGCTGAATTTTTCATTCCAATGTAGTTGATAATGATCTTGCCAATAATTATCAGTTTCGTTATCGTATAAATAATGATTGTATCTACGATCTGAATTTCTAAGATTATTTGCTTGCTCTGGAGTTAATCCGTTATTTACGATAAAATCTTCAATTCCTTGCTGATCTCCAGTAAGACGAGCTTCAGGAGTTCCGAACCAAGCTTGGTAGGTTTGTTCAGTTCCACCAAAAACAATAGCTTTTATTAAAGTGTTATCATCAATATAACTTCCTTGTAAAAAGTAAGATTTTAAATCTGTAAAAGCTCTGTCAATGTATCCGTCTGAATAAATATTAGACAAACGACCAGAAAGTTCGAAATGATCATTTAATAAACCAGTAGTAAACTTTACAGTATGTTTTCTTGTACCAAAAGAACCAAATGAATTTGATACTTCACCGCCTGCTTCTTCAGAAACAGCATCAGTTAAAATATTTAAACTAGCTCCGAATGCTCCAGAACCATTTGTTGATGTTCCAACACCTCTTTGTAATTGTAAACTTTGTGTTGAAGAAGCAAAATCTCCTAAGTTTACCCAAAATGTACCTTGACTTTCAGCATCGTTATATGGAATTCCGTTAATTGTAACATTAATTCGAGAAGCATCAGAACCTCTAACTCGCATATAGGTATATCCAACTCCAGCTCCAGCATCAGAAGAAGAAATTACTGAAGGTAAATAGTTTAATAAAACAGGAATATCCTGGCCTAAATTACGTTTTGCAATTTCTTTTTTACTAACGTTAGAATATGTCATAGGAGTTCCTGCTTTAGCTCTAATGGAAGAAACTAAAACTTCTTCTAAAACATTTTCTTCTGAAGTAAGTTGAATAACTAAATCTTTTGTGTTAGAAGAGATTTTCTTTTTAATAGTTCGGTATCCTAAATAAGAAACTTCAAATAAATACTTTCCTTCAGGTAATTTAATTTTAAAATTTCCATCAGCATCTGTTGTAGATCCTTTCTTAAGTTCACGAACAATTACTGTAGCACCAATTAATGGTTTTTTTGCATCGTCTACTACTTTACCTGATAACACTACAGATTGAGCTTGAACTGATAATGAGATTGAAAAAAATAAAAGAGGTACTAATATCTTCACTCTTTTACAAATGGTTAAAAATTTCATTTTAAATGAAGAATAAAAAGAGGTAATTATTCTATTTATAATTTTGAATAATTAATTCATATACACCGTTGTAAAAAGGCATAATTTTTTGCCTTAATGCTCTAGTGTGTTTTCCCTAAACAGCATTACCTGTTCTAGGTTCAATGGGTATGATCTCAGCTCAATTTTTCAAAATAATAATTCCAAAAAAAGGCACCCCTTTATGAGAACGATGCAAAGTTAAGTTGGATTTTTTAAATAGCGAATAATATTTAGAACTAATCTATTTTAGGTTTCTTACGAAGTTGTTTTTTAGCTGAATGAAGTTGTTTGTTTTTAGCTTTTTTAATTACTGAAGCACGAGTTGGTTTAGTATTTCTTCGCTTTTTTTCTTGAATAAGATTTTGTGATAGCAATCGAAATAATCGAGTAATTACAAGTTCTTTGTTTTTGTGTTGTGATCTACTTTCTTGACAAGTTAAAATCAGAATTCCTTCTTTAGTTAGTTTCTTATCAAGTTTACGTAATAATAATTCTTTTTCTCGAATCGAAAGTCCGTTTGAATCTTGTAAAGAAAAGCTAAGTTCTATTTTAGAAGATACTTTATTTACATGTTGTCCGCCAGCACCAGAACTTCTTACAGCTTTAAATAAGAGTTCTTTTTTAATAACCTCAAAAATCATTATACATATGATTTTCCATGTTGGTAGTATGATGCAAGAAATGAAGATCTAAATCAATTAGAGTATCAGAAGTAGTTAATTCCTTCTTTTGGAGTAATTCATCAATAAGTTTTACAGCTTTTTTGAAACGAGTTTCTTTATCTCCTTTTAATAAAACATACGGGCGATCGTATTTTTCTAAAGCATTTTTAAAAGCTTTAAACATTTCTTCACGTTGTTCTGGCCGGTCTCTTAAATCATCAGCTTCCCAAGGAGTATCAATATAAGTTAAGAAATATAGATCATAGGAATTTTCAATAGCAGCTTTATCAAGTAAGGCATCTACAAAACCACCATAATATTCTTCAGAATATACTTTAGTTTCTAATAAATCGGTATCGCAAATTAAAACGTTATTAGCTTTTTCAGTAAGATTGTTTTCTAGAGCGATTTGTCCTTCAGCAATAGGAATGATATCTTCTTGCTCACAAATTTTTTGTTCTCTGTTCCATTTATCTTGTAAGTATTCTCTAGCATATTCAGGAACCCATTTGGTATTGTAATGTTTTGCCAATTGACGCGATAAAGTTGTTTTACCTGTACTTTCGGGTCCAAATAAAACGACTTTAATTATACTGTTTTCCTGTTGTCTAAGTCTTTTTTCCATACTAAATATCCTAATACAGCTATAATTGAAAAAATTAAATATTGAAAACTAGTAAATGTAAAACCTTTATAAAGATACAAAGGAACTGAGATAATATCACCAATAATCCAATAAATCCAGTTCTCGATTTTTCTTCTGGCCATAAGCCACATTCCTACAAAAAATATGGCAGTAGTAACAGTATCTACATAAGCTGTCCAGTTGTTCCATTTGTCGAAACTTGCATATACAACATACACGAAAATTAATGTAGCAAAGAAAATAACAACGCTAATTTTCTTTTCATTAGGCGTGGTTCTAGAAATCGGAGTAACATTTGTGTCAGAAACTTTACGAGTCCAAATATACCAACCATAAACACTCATGATAAAGTAATATCCGTTAATCATCATATCTCCTAAAAGTTCCCATTTTAATAAAAGATATACGAAAATGGCAGTACTAATCATTCCGGTAGGAAAAACCCAGATTTTATTTTGTTTCGAATACCAAACAGATAAAAAACCGAAAATAACAGCAATAACTTCTAAACAAATATCTAATGTATTGTACGAATAATATTGACCGAAAAGAAAATCAAAAATTTGGTTCATAATTACTACGATCAGATTTAACAATTTTCATTTGAAGTAAACCATTATCAAGAAGTTCAAAAGCTTCTTTAATCTCTTTGGTTAATAACTCCATTACAGTATCGTATTCTCCATAAATTTGAGTACTTAAAGGATTTTCTAGAACTGTGATTCCAGAAGTTCTTAATTTTTTGATGAAATTAATAATAGGTTCCTCAAAGTTATCTTGTAGCGGAGTGAGTGTTAGCTCTACTGATATTTTCATTGAATAGTATTTCCGACAAAAGTAAAGACTATTATTCAAATAGTCTTTTTAGATCTTTTGTAGTAGTTTTTTTCATATTGATACTTAAAACGCTGTTATTAGTAGTTTCTTTCAATTCAATTTTATCATAGTAAATCTGATTTTTATACGAACCAACCACTAGAGCATAAGTTTTTCCACTAATTGGAATTTGTTGAAATTTTAAGTTATTTTCTAATCTGGCCTCATGTGTGAAAGAATTCATGTTTTCATAAATAAAATAAATATCAAAACCAGAAAAATGTTCAGTTTTTTCAACTAGTGAGAAATTAAGTTTTGATACATTTTTAACGAAACGATCTATATTAATCCATTGAGCACCTAATTCATATAGAATGAACAGACTTTCATTTTTGGTTGAATATTCATCATTTCTTTTTATAAGATTAAAATTGTTTAAATAAAACTGAACAGAATCACAGGCTACCGTTGTACGTTCTGTTATACCTCCTCCAACAGGAAGTATAATATCACAGTTGTTTTGATCGGTAATATTCCACGTAATGTTTCCAATTGAATCAGATTCAGAAAGAAAGATATCGTTATTTAATAATTTTTCTTTTGGAGGAAAAATAAATAATTTCTCTCCTTCTTTTAATTGTAGTTCTTTTCCGTTGGAAGTAAACTTAATTTTTAAAACTCCCGAAGATTCTAAAAGTTGATTATCGGTAGTCAAGGTTTGAATATTACGATATAAAATTTCTTTGAAATCATACAATTCTATTAATTCTAATTGTACTTTATCAGTTTCCTTTAAATCAAATAAATCTCTTCTGAAGTAAAATTTGGTTCCATGTTTTCCTTCAATAAACTTATTATAGATTGTATCTAAATCAAAGAATTGTGATTTTTCTTTTTGAAAACTTGCTAAGTGATTTTTAGGAGTAAAAGGTTCAAGTTTTTCTCGTTTACAACTAGCAATAAGTAAAATTACCCCAATAAATAATGTGTAATATAGTTTCATAGTAATTCAGTTTTTAATGATGAGTAACGTGTAAACAAAACGCATACCAAACTTCAGTAGAATTTAGTTTAGTTTAATTTTTGCCAAGTCACCAGAATATTAATTTTGATTACTGATTACTGATTACTGATTACTGATTACTGATTACTGATTACTGAATCACAACGCATACACACAAGTAAAATCCTCAATCTCTAAGAAGTTAATATCAAAGTTAGAAGTTGTTCCTTCATATAGAATTTTTCCAGTAGTAGTATCGTTTTCAAAAGAGAAATCCTCTACATAAATATGATCTAGAAAAAGTAATTTTTTCTTTCCATAAATTTTATACAAACTCTCTTTAGCTCCCCAAACAATAGTTAATTTGCTAACCAAAGCATCATGATTTGCAATAGATTTATATTCTTCAATTGGAGTAAACTTATGCGCAATTTTCACAATCTTATCACGTCGTTTTTCGATATCTATACCTACTTTTTTTTCTTTAGAAACAATCAATGCAGAAAAAGTAAAAGAATGGGTAATAGAAATATGAGTTCCGTCTTTTAAATGCGGTTTACCAAACTCATCATAAAATAAATCATGATCCTCATAACCAACTTCTCTAAGTAAATGACGTACACTTAAGAAACCTCTTTGATGTAAATCAGATTTCATATTAGAAACACGTTTCAAGCTCTGAGAAGTAAGATTTGTACCTTGAAATAAGTCATCATAAGACTCTTCAATCTTCCAAATCAAAACTTTAGCAGTATTATTAACAGTTATTGTTTTGTATAGAGGCATGTTTTAGAAAGTTATTTTGTAATTTTGCGACTCAAATTCAAGAAAAATAAAGATACAAAAATATGAGCACAAAAACCGCTGCGTATGTTCCTTACAAAGTTAAAGATATTTCTTTAGCAGATTGGGGAAGAAAAGAAATCGAATTAGCCGAAGCAGAAATGCCAGGTTTAATGAGTTTACGTGAGGAGTATAAAGATGAGCAACCTTTAAAAGGAGCAAGAATTGCAGGATGTTTACACATGACGATTCAAACTGCGGTTTTAATTGAAACTTTACAAGCTTTAGGAGCTGAGGTTACTTGGAGTTCTTGTAACATTTTCTCTACTCAAGATCAAGCTGCTGCTGCAATCGCTGCTGCTGGTACTCCAGTTTATGCTTGGAAAGGAATGAACGAAGAGGAATTCGATTGGTGTATCGAACAAACGTTATTCTTCGGAGAAGAGAAGAAGCCATTAAACATGATCTTAGATGATGGAGGTGATTTAACAAACATGGTATTAGATAAATATCCAGAATTAGCTGAAGGAATCAACGGATTATCTGAAGAAACTACAACTGGAGTTCATCGTTTATACGAAAGAGTAAAGAACGGAACTTTACCAATGCCTGCAATTAACGTAAATGATTCTGTAACTAAATCTAAGTTTGATAACAAATACGGATGTAAAGAATCTGCTGTTGATGCAATTCGTCGTGCTACAGATGTAATGTTAGCAGGAAAAAGAGTTGTTGTTTGTGGATATGGAGATGTAGGTAAAGGTACTGCTGCTTCTTTCCGTGGAGCTGGTTCTATTGTTACTGTTACTGAAATTGATCCAATTTGTGCTTTACAAGCTGCAATGGACGGTTTTGAAGTTAAGAGATTAGAGTCTGTTGTAGGAAATGCAGATATCGTAATTACAACTACTGGAAATAAAGATATCGTTCAAGGTCAACACTTCGAAGCTTTAAAAGATAAAGCAATTGTTTGTAACATTGGACACTTCGATAATGAAATCGATATGGCTTGGTTAAACGAAAAGTATGGAAATACTAAAGTTGAAATCAAACCTCAAGTTGATAAATATACAATCAACGGAAACGACGTAATCATTTTAGCTGAAGGACGTTTAGTAAACTTAGGTTGTGCTACAGGTCATCCAAGTTTCGTAATGTCGAATTCATTCACAAACCAAACATTAGCTCAAATCGAATTATGGAATAATGCTGATGCTTACAAGAATGATGTGTACATGTTACCAAAACATTTAGATGAAAAAGTAGCAAAATTACACTTAACTAAGATCGGAGTAGAGTTAACAGAATTACGTAAAGATCAAGCAGAATATATTGGTGTAACTGTTGAAGGACCATTCAAACCAGAACATTACAGATACTAAAAATTAGTAGCTCGTTATATATCTAAAACCTCGTCATTCGACGGGGTTTTTTTTATTTTAATTGTATAACTTTGTAGTAAATTGTTAATTGTAGAAAAGAAATTTCCTTCTTTAGCTATGTTTAATTACAATTATTTTAAAATTTATTTTATGAAGAAGTTATTCACCGTTACTTTATTCCTTTTAGGTTTAATGTTACATGCTCAAAATTACAATCCAATTATTAACTATGAATTTAATGGAACTCCAGTAAATGGAATTAAAATTAAAACGAATATTCCTTATGCTAATGGTTTTCAAATGCCAACATTGATTATCGAAGGATATCAATATGGAGGCAAAAGGACTATCGGGTTACTATTAAATTGGTATGTTTATAAGAATAACTTCTATAATCCAACACTTTCATCACATGGAGGATATACTCCAGAAATAAAGTTATACAATGAAAATGGGAAGGTTGTTATTTTTATCAATGATAAACAGTATTATAATAGATTTGCTGTTAGAGGGTATTCAGGAGGACTTAAACTAACAGATAGTCATTTTCAAGGTTGGTCAATATTAGATGAATTACCTTCAGGGACAAATGAAGTAATCGTTCCTTACAGAAATAAATTTGCAGGAGATGTTGAATTTGCTAAAGGAGTTTGGAATAATGAAGGGAATGTTGGTATTGGTACAACTATTCCAAAAGAAAAACTACATTTAATAGGGGCAATAAGAGGAAATTCAGGAGGAGGAGCTTTAAGAGTAAAGACAGATCATGGCTATTTAGACTTAGGCGCTCAGAACGCTTCTTGGGCACATATTTATACAGATAGAAAAGCAGTTATTTTTAATAAAGATGTATATACCACTACCAATTCTTTTTCATCGTATAATAATAGTTTACTTTTTAAAGTGAAAGGAACTGAAAGGTTAAGAATAGAAGAGAATGGTAATGTAGGCATAGGAACCACAGATATTCCATCAGCATATAAACTAGCTGTAGCAGGGAAGTTGATTTCTGAGGAAGTAAAGGTACAATTGCAGACAAATTGGCCAGATCACGTATTCAAAAAAGAGTACAATTTACCAACACTACAAGAAGTAGAAAATCAGATTAAAGAAAATGGACATTTGGCTAATATTCCATCAGCAGAGGAAGTGAAAAAGGATGGATTCTTTTTAGGAGAAATGGATGCGAAATTATTACAAAAAATAGAAGAGTTAACTTTATATACAATTCAACAAGAGAAAGAGTTGAAGAAGCAAGAGAAGCAAATCAAAAAACAAAACTCTAGTAACAAAAAATTACTTTCTATAATTGAGAAGCTAGAACAGAGAATAGAGAAATTAGAAAGTAAATAAAAAGAACGATGATTAAGAGTACATCGAAGTGCTAGGAAGTAAAAAGTTAATAATTTCATTGAATTACTTTTAGCATATTAGTTGTTACTGCAAAAATTATCATAATTAATTTTGTTATTGATTGAAGATCAGATAAAAACTCGCACTTAGCGAGTTTTTTATTTATAAGTATTTATCTTTGCAGTAAATTGCTAATTGTGGAAAAGAAATTTCCTTCTTTAGCTATGTTTAATTACAATTATTTTAAAATTTATTTTATGAGAAAGTCATTGTTAATATTAATGTTGTTTGTTTTCAAAATAACAACATTTTACGGACAAGAGAAGAATTTTGAGTGGAATGCATCAACTCAATATTTTGGAAATGAACTAGAAAATCAAGTAGTCTATGTTAATTTTGGAGATCCGAAACTTTGGGGTTGGGTGGAAGTAACTATTACTGGAGGTTATTCTTACAGATTAACAACTGGTAAGTATACCAAACGTTTTCAAATAGGAAAAAACCCAGGTGCTACTGGTCACTTTTCAAAAGCATCTGAAGTACCAACAAATTTTGGTCCTGTTGGAGATGAATGGAAGATAGGGGAATTTGAATTTGTTAATGGAAATCTTCGTATTCCTATTTACCATTTATTAACTACGCAGAATGTTTTAAATATAACTGTTAAAGGAATGAGTTTACATCCTTACGACACGAAAAATATTTCAGTTACAGCACCAATGACTGTTCCTAATAATGAAACTAGAGATTATGTTAAAGTGAATAGTAGAGTTAATTTTGAAAATGCGATTAATTTAAAACCACGTCAAAGCACATGGATCATGGGAAAAACAGATTACAGAGGAATTAACGCAACACAACAAAAACAAGGAAATTATCAAACTCTAATTAGACAAAAGACAGCTAGTGATCATGTTGTTAATATTGGTGGAATCGGAGATGTTTTTGGCTTTTTTGGCTATGATAAAAGCAGAACTGCAAATGGAACAGATTATCAAATGGTCATGAATTTAAATAATGGTAATGTTGGTATTGGAACAGTTTCTCCTTCAGGAAAATTAACTGTAAAGTATAAATCTCAAAATTCTAATGGAATAGGAGCTATAAGATTGCTAGGAGATGGAGGGGCAAATTTAAGAATGGGGGTCAATAATGATTATTCTTGGATTCAATCTCATGGCTCAAAACCTCTTTATATTAATGAACTAGCGAATGATGTTATACTAAATAAAAACGGTGGTAATGTAGGCATAGGAACTACAGATATTCCATCAGCATATAAACTAGCTGTAGCAGGGAAGGTGATTTCTGAGGAAGTAAAGGTACAATTGCAGACAAATTGGCCGGATTATGTATTCAAAAAAGAGTACAATTTACCAACACTACAAGAAGTAGAAAATCAGATTAAAGAAAATGGACATTTGGCTAATATTCCATCAGCAGAAGAGGTTAAAAAAGATGGTTTCTTTTTAGGAGAAATGGATGCGAAATTATTACAGAAAATAGAAGAATTAACATTGTACACCATTCAGCAAAATAAAGATTTAAAAGAGCAAGAAAATAAAATCAAAAAAATAGAAAAAGAGAATCAACAATTAAAAGAAAGACTTAGTAAAATAGAAGAATTATTAAAGAAGTAATAAAAATTTAACCTCACCAAATGGTGAGGTTTTTTTATGGTTCATGTTCTTTATGAATTAGAATAAATAATTAAAAGTTGAAATTATTTAAGAGTTTATTAATAGAATATGTAGTTGTAATCTAGGTATCTTCGTCGCTTTAAAAGGTGAAAGATTTTTATGTCGTTGATGAAAAAACTACTTTTTAATATCTCAATAAATCTTTTTGTTGCTGGATTCCTGTTTGCGCAAGAAACTGTTGTGACAACTTCAGATAAAGAATTTATAAGTCAAATAGGTATACTAAAATTAAATCTGAACGCTTCTTCGGAAAGCGAAGATATAAATGCGAGTTCAAGATTTTACTCAAGAATATTTTTTGATCAAAAGCTTTTAATAGAAGAAAGCTTATTTAATAGTTTCAAAAACTGGAAAAAAAAGAAAAAAGGAATAGAAGGTTTGTTTGGAGATGATGGTAGAGAAAGTTATGATGGAGTTGCACATCAAATCGTTAAAGATATAGATAAAGAAATTCGTTGGACTAGAGAATTATTTAAAAAGAGTGATTTTAATATCAACCTTGTTTTTGGGTTTTAAAGTATAATGAAAACCTTATCTGATACTAAAGTAGTTATTATTATTTAATCATAAGTAACTCATAATTTATTAGTATGTCTCAAGTTGTTACCATAAAAATCACTCCAGTTATTACCCATAAATAATAAGATTCAGTCTAAGTTCTTTTTCTCGAATGAATTAAAAACATGTAGTTAATTTTTTAAGATGAAATCAATTTTAAAATAAAACTAAATAGATTTCAGTACATTTATAACAATCAAATTAATTATACATGAAACCCTTCATAATTTTAAGTGTCTTCTTAATTTTTATTTCGTGCAATTCACAAAGTGATACAAAAAAAGAAGCAATTCCAAAAAAGAAAACAACTGTAGTGGTCGAATTACCTAAATTAAATTTAAATCAAGCAAACAGGTTAGCTACATTGCCAGTTCACTGTATAAATGTAGAATATCCTAATAAATTGAATCAAACAATTGGAAGTGATAACGATTTAAAATCACCTAAAGAATTACATCCAGCATTTTATGGTTGTTTCGATTGGCATTCTTCTGTTCATGGACATTGGAGTTTGGTTTCTTTATTAAAACAATTTCCGAATTTAGAAAATGCTGCATCGATCAAACAACAATTACTTCAGAATATTTCCAAAGAAAATATAGAAAAAGAAGTAGCTTATTTCGATGGTAAATATAATAAGAGTTATGAACGAACTTATGGTTGGGCTTGGCTGCTTAAACTTGCAGAAGAATTGTATACATGGAATGATCCTGTTGCAAAACAATTAGAACAAAATTTACAACCATTAACAAATTTAATGGTAAAAAAATATATTCAATTTTTACCAAAATTAAGATATCCAATTCGAGTAGGGGAACACACAAACACAGCATTCGGATTAACTTTTGCATGGGATTATGCGAATACGGTAAATAATATTGAATTAAAATTATTAATTGAAACTAGAGCAAAAGAGTTCTATTTAAAAGATCAAAATTGCCCGATAACATGGGAGCCAAGTGGTTATGATTTCTTATCACCATGTTTACAAGAAGCAGCAATTATGAAACGAGTTTTATCTAAAGATTTGTTCAAAGACTGGTTACAGAAATTCCTGCCTCAATTATCAGATGAAAATTTTGAATTTCCAGTTGGAGAAGTTTCAGATAGAAAAGATGGAAAGTTAGTACATTTAGATGGTGTGAATTTTTCAAGAGCTTGGGCGTTATCCACTATAATTAAAGATTTACCAGAATACAACCACTTAAAAGTATTAATTAAAGAACATATTGATTATTCATTACCAAATCTTGTTGGAGATAGTTATGAAGGCGGACATTGGTTAGGTAGTTTCGCTATTTATGCTTTAAACTCCGTAAATCATGATTAAAAAATGGTTTAAGAATATTGGTCCTGGTACTTTAGTTGCAGCTGCTTTTATTGGTCCAGGAACAGTTACTTTATGTAGTATAGCTGGTGTAAATTTCGGATTTAGCTTATTGTGGGCTATGGTAATTTCTATTCTAGCAACTATTTTTTTGCAAGAAATGGCAGCTCGTTTAGGAATCATTTCTCAAAAAGGATTATCTGAAGTTATTAGAAATGAAATTGAAAATCCTATTGTGAAAAATATTCTTATAGCTTTAATTCTTGTGGCTATTGTTGTAGGAAATTCATTATATGAAGCTGGAAATATTAGTGGAGGTGTACTTGGATTAGAAACAGTTTTAGGGCAATGGAGGTTTTCTAGCGGAACTTTTTCTATTAATTTTATAAGTGTTTTAATTGGTGTAATAGCATTCATACTGTTATATATCGGAAACTATAAGTTTTTAGAAAAAGCTTTGGTGACTCTCGTGATATTAATGAGTATTTCCTTTGTTACAACAGCAATAATTACCAAACCGAATGTACTTGAAATTATAAAAGGAATGTTTCTTTTTAAAGTTCCAGATAAAGGTTTACTTACCGTTATAGGTTTAATTGGTACCACTGTAGTTCCTTATAATATTTTTTTACATGCTTCTTTGGTAAAAGAAAAATGGAATAACAAAGAAGATATTAGAGCTGCTAAAAAAGACACTGTGATTTCTATTTTTTTAGGAGGCTTAGTGTCTATGGCCATTATTATTTCTGCTGCGGCAATTCAATCAAATACAATTACTAATGCTGCCGATTTAGCAAAAGGTTTAGAACCTTTATATGGTAGTTTAGCCAAATACTTTTTAGCGATCGGTTTATTTGCTGCCGGAATTACTTCTGCAATTACAGCTCCTTTGGCCGCAGCGTATGTAACTAAAGGTTGTTTAGGATGGAATGTAGATTTAAAATCGAAAGAGTTTAGAGGAGTTTGGATTTTCATTCTAATATTAGGTGTTCTATTTTCTTCTTTAGGTGTAAAACCAATTCAAATTATTAAAGTAGCACAAGTAGCAAACGGGTTATTATTACCACTAATAGCAGGAATCTTATTATGGGTAATGAATAAAGAAAATATTTTAGGAAAGTTTAAAAACACGAAATTCCAAAATTTTATTGGACTATGTATTTTAGCGTTTACTATTTTCTTAGGATTGAAGAGTATTTTAAAAGTATTTCAGGTATTTTAAAATGATAGATATTAATTGTGATGTAGGTGAAGGTATAAATAATGAAGATAAATTAATGCCGTTAATTTCTTCATGCAATATCGCTTGTAATGCTCATGCGGGAAGTGTTGAAATTATAGATAATGTCATTGCTTTAGCAAAAAAGTATAAAGTGAAAATTGGAGCACATCCTTCATTTCCTGATCGAGAAAACTTCGGAAGAAAGTTAATGGATATTTCCAAGGAAAAACTTCAAAAAAGTATAGAAGATCAACTTGAATTATTAATTAAAAGATCAGAAAAACAATGTATAAAAATTCATCATGTGAAGCCTCATGGAGCGTTATATAATTTCGCAGCTAAAGATGAATACTATGCTAATATTGTTTTAAATGCTTTAGAAAAAAAATTACCTAAAGCGTTTTTGTACGCACCATACAATTCTATAATTTTAAACTTAGCCAAAGAAAGAAATATTAAAGTAAAATTTGAAGCATTTTTAGATAGAACTTATAATAATGATTTATCATTGGTGTCTAGAAATTTACCAGGAGCTTTAATTTCAAATAAAAACAAAGCTTGGGAACAGTTAGAAAGAATGATTCTGAAAGAGGAGGTAATTTCAATTCAAGAAGAGGTAGTAAATATTAAAGCAGATACTTTTTGTGTGCATGGAGATAACGATCACGCAATTCAAATGTTGATTTACATAAATGCTATGTTGAATGAGTTTGAAAGATAATTTAATATTTAAACGACTAGGAGAAAAAGCAATTTTAATTGAATGGAATAGCAAAGTCCAACCTTCTTTGATAGATGAAATCACAAGTTTTAAAAATGAAATTCTCGATAAAAAAATAGATCAAATTCAAGATTTTATCATAGGTTATACTTCTTTAGTTATTAAATACAAAGATGAAATTATAGATTTTTCTACTGAAATAGCAGCACTCCAAAAAATCTATTCTGAAAAAGGGGAAGTAAAAAAAGAAATTAAATTTATATGGGAAATTCCCGTGTGTTATCATGTCGATTTCGGATTTGATTTACCAGAAATGAGTAAACAATTAAATATATCAATTGACGAATTAATCGATATGCATAGTAAAACATTATATACTGTACATTTTATTGGATTTTTACCTGGTTTCCTATATTTAGGAGGGTTGAATACTAAACTTTTCATACAACGAAAAGCAACACCTTTACTAAAAGTTCCAAAAGGAGCAGTTGCAATTGGCGGAAAACAAACAGGAATATATCCTGAAGAAAGTGCTGGAGGTTGGCAAATTATAGGAAAAACTCCGATTAACTTTTTTAATGTAAATAAAACGATTCCTTGTTTTGCAAAAGCGGGAGATAAAATTTGTTTTAAGTCAATTACGAAAGAAGAATTTATTTCACTAGAACAAAGCATATCAGAAGGAAATTACGAACTACACAAAACTGAATGGCATGCTTAAAGTTTTACATCCAGGTTTTTTTTCTACGATTCAAGATCAAGGAAGATTTGGTTATGCACATTATGGAGTTCCAACTTCTGGAGCAATGGATTTATATGCACATCAATTAGCTAATGCGGTTCTAAATAATAATCAGAATGCAAGTACCATTGAAATTACCTCTGGTGGCGCAAAATTTGAATTTTTAAAACGAACTCAAATAAGTATTACAGGAGCAGATTTTAATCCAAAAATCAATGAAAGTTCTATTGAAACAAATAAAAGAATTACAGTTAATGCTGGTGATGTTTTATCCTTCGGGAAAAGAGAATACGGATTGAGAACATATTTTGCTGTTTCAAATGGTTTTGATGTGGATACAGTTTTAGGAAGTAAAAGTTTTTATAAAGGAATAACAGCGCAAAACGTGTTAAAAAAAGGAGATGAAATTCCATTTTTTGAAAGTGATGAAGAAAACTATGAGGCTCATGCAAGAATTAATATAAACTCACTTCATTTTACAAGTCCAATATTGAATTGCTACATAGGACCTGAATTCGATTTACTTTCATTAAAACAAAGAAAAAAACTCTTAGAAACAGACTTTAAAATATCAGCAAATAACAGTAGAATGGGCTATTTCTTGGAAGAAACAATAGAAAATAATTTTCCAGCTATGTTGTCGTCAGGAGTTATACCAGGAACAGTACAATTAACACCTTCAGGAAAATTAATTGTATTAATGCGCGATTGTCAAGTTACTGGTGGCTATCCAAGAGTTTTACAACTAACATCACAAGCAATAAACCAATTAGCACAGAAAATTACTCAAGATACAATATGTTTTAAAATAAAAACACCCCATTAAAAATGGAGTGTTAATATTGTATTTTTATTAGTTGTTTAAATTCCGTTCTCAGCAAATAAATCTTTAAGAGCTGGGTTAGATGGTCTTGGAGCATCAGAACTTACAATGTTTCCTTCTGGATCAATTAAAATGAAACGAGGAATATTATCTATACGATATGCTTTAGTAAAATCTTGATTTTCATTTGCAAATAATTGAACTCCGCCTAAGTTTTTCTCTTCTATCATATCACTCCAAGTAAAATAATCATCTCTCTTGTCTATAGAAATACTTACAAATTCAATATTTTTTCCTTTGTACTCTTCTTCTAATTTATGTAAAGAAGGAATTTGAGCTAAACAAGGTTGACACCAAGTAGCCCAAACATCGATATACACATATTTTCCTTTAAAATCATCTAAAGACATAGGCGTTCTATCTGGTGTCTCATAATCTTTAAATTTAGGAGAAGGTTTTCCTTTACCTAAAGTTGATTTAAAATACAGTTTGTCACTATGAATTTTTACTAGTTGCGCTTTTAAACCTTCAATATTTTTCTTTTGAATGTTTACGAAAGCTGTATCTAAAACTTTATTTTCTAATCTAGTATTAAATGCAGAAACGTAAGTATTCAATTTAGCATCAAATTCATCCTTAGGTAATTCTATCATTTCTTTTACACCAGTATTAAACTCAATCTGATTTTGAGCTGAGATGGATAAAAAGTTGCTTTCAGCTGCTCCTTTACCAGCAAATAAAATTGATTTTCTAGGCTCGGCAGCATTAATATTCATGGTAATTTCATCTCCATTTCTAAAATATGCAGTTGCATAATTTGTTCCATCGTAAAGAGAAAAGAAACCGTTGCTTACTTTTAAAGTATCTTTAAAAGTTCCGTCTTCATTTACCTTTATTGTTTTTTGATATCCTTTTTGAGGATTTGCTACTACTAATGAATCAGAATTCTTATTCTCTATTTTTCCAGAAAAACTAACAAAGTCGTTGTTTTTACAAGAAAAAAATAAAGTTGCTGAGCACAGTAAGTAAATAACTTTTTTCATGAGATTAGGGCTATAATTATTTTGGAGTAGTAAAAATAAGAGAAAAACTTTACATATGAGATTTCTTTCAAATCATAGTGAATAAAATAAAAAATTATTGCTAAAATAAATCGTAAATTTACACTCTAAAAATCACATCAATTTTACGGAATGTATTTAATCTTTGATACAGAAACAACTGGTTTACCTAAGAGTTGGAATGCGCCAATTACTGATACTGATAACTGGCCTAGAGCAATACAAATTGCTTGGCAGTTGCATGATGAAATGGGGAATTTAATTGAGCACAACGATTTCTTAATTAAAGCCGATGGATTTAATATTCCGTTTGATGCAGAACGTATACATGGTATTTCTACAGAGTTAGCCAATGAACAAGGAATTGGTCTTGCAGAAGGATTAGATTTATTTAATGAAGCCTTAAAAAAGGCAAAGTTTGTTGTTGGTCAGAATGTAGGTTTTGATGTGAATATTATGGGATGTGAATTCCATCGATTAGGTGTTGAAAATAATTTAACTGAATTACCTGTTTTAGATACGTGTACCGAGTTAACAGCTTCCATGTGTCAAATTCCCGGAGGTAGAGGAGGTAAATTTAAACTACCAACCTTAACAGAGTTACATCAACATTTATTTGGTGTGGGGTTTAACGAAGCGCACAATGCAACGGCCGATGTTGAAGCAACAACACGTTGTTTTTTAGAGTTACTACGTTTAAAACATTATCCGTTAGAAGTATTAGATGTTCCAGAAGATTACTACGCAAAGTATTCTGAAACGAATCCAATGCCGATTCAGCTTATTGGTTTAAAACATTTAAACTTAAAAGCAGAAAGTGATAAAATTAGAAAGCGTGAAGCTGCTGCTTCAAGTGAAGGAAATGCTCAGTCGACTTCAGAAGGTTTAGCACAATTAGAAGGAGTTCAGTTTGCGCATTTACATAACCACTCTCAATTCTCGGTATTACAATCTACCATTCAAATTAATGGATTAGTTGCTGCGGCTGCAAAAGATAACATGAGTGCAGTTGCTTTAACAGATACAGGAAATATGATGGCGGCATTCCATTTTACGTCTGCTGTAGCCAATCATAATAAATCTGCTGAAACACCATTAAAACCTATTGTGGGTTGTGAGTTCTTTATTTGTGAAGATCATAAAGACAAAACAAGAAAAGACAATGGTTATCAGGTTGTTTTATTAGCGAAAAATAAACGAGGGTATCATAACTTAGCTAAAATGTCATCAACGGCTTTTGTTGATGGATTTTATTATGTGCCTAGAATTGATAAAGAGATTGTAAAACAATACAAAGAAGATGTTATTGTTTTAACAGGAAACTTATATGGTGAAGTTCCAAATAAGATTTTAAATGTTGGTGAAAAACAGGCTGAGGAAGCTTTGTTATGGTGGAAAGAAGAGTTTGGAGATGATCTGTATATAGAGTTAATGCGACACGGACAAGAAGATGAAGATGCCGTGAACCGTACGTTGTTGGAATTTGCCAAAAAACATGAGATTAAAATTGTTGCGACCAATAACACCTATTATTTAGGAAAAGAAGAAGCAAATGCACACGATATTTTATTGTGTGTAAAAGACGGAGAAAAACAAGCTACTCCAAAAGGTAGAGGTAGAGGTTATCGTTATGGTTTACCTAATGATGAGTATTATTTCAAGTCTACTGAAGAAATGAAAAAGCTTTTTGCTGATATTCCTGAAGCAATTAGTAACATTCAAGAAATTGTAGATAAAGTAGAAGCATTCACCTTAGCACGTGATGTATTATTACCAGCCTTCGAAATTGGCGAAGAATTTCAAGATGCACAAGATGAAGTGGATGGTGGTAAACGAGGAGAGAATAATTATCTACGTCATTTAACTTACGAAGGAGCTAAAATTCGTTATGGTGAACTTACTGAAAAGATTACAGAGCGATTAGATTTTGAGTTAGATGTAATTGCAAAAACAGGATATCCTGGTTATTTCTTAATTGTAGAAGATTTTATTCGCGCAGCACGTGAAATGGGAGTTTCCGTAGGTCCGGGTCGTGGATCTGCTGCTGGTTCTGTAGTTGCATATTGTTTATGGATTACCAATATAGATCCTATTAAGTATGATTTACTTTTTGAGCGTTTCTTAAATCCTGAACGTGTATCCATGCCCGATATCGATATTGACTTTGATGATGAAGGTCGTGGTCGTGTAATGGATTATGTAATCGAAAAGTATGGAGCCAATCAGGTAGCACAAATTATTACTTATGGTACTATGGCGGCGAAATCTTCGTTACGTGATACAGCCAGAGTATTAGATTTACCTTTATTTGAAGCAGATAGAATAGCAAAACTTGTTCCTGGAATCAAGCTAAAAAATATTTTTGGTGAAGATGAAAAGAGTAAAGGGAAAGTAGCTGGTTTAAGAGCAGAAGAAAAAGAGAATGTAAACGAGCTAAAAGCTATAGCACAAGGAGCAGGATTAGAAGCGAATACAATTAATCAAGCCGTTGTATTAGAAGGTTCGGTTCGTAATACAGGTATTCATGCCTGTGGTGTAATTATTACTCCAGATGATATCACCAAGTTCGTTCCAGTATCTTTAGCTAAAGATTCTGACATGTACGTAACACAGTTCGATAACTCGGTTGTGGAAAGTGCAGGATTACTAAAAATGGATTTCTTGGGGTTAAAAACATTAACCCTAATTAAAGATACAGTTAAGATTGTAAAAGCACGTCATGGAGTAGAACTCGATCCCGAGAATTTTCCTATTGATGACGAAGAAACATATGCATTATTCCAAAGAGGGGAAACCGTTGGTATTTTCCAGTACGAATCTCCTGGAATGCAAAAATACATGCGTGAATTAAAGCCTACCGTATTTGCCGATCTTATTGCCATGAACGCATTATATCGTCCAGGTCCGTTAGAATATATTCCTTCTTTTATCCGAAGAAAACATGGAGATGAAGAAATCGAATATGACCTTCCTGCAATGGAAGAATATTTAGCAGAGACTTACGGAATTACGGTATATCAGGAGCAAGTAATGCTACTTTCGCAAAAACTAGCAGATTTTACCAAAGGTGAGGCCGATGTACTTCGTAAGGCTATGGGTAAAAAGCAGGCGGCAGTTCTAGCAAAAATGAAACCGAAGTTTGTAGATCAGGCAAAAGCAAATGGACATGATGAAAAAGCTTTAGAGAAGATTTGGAAAGACTGGGAAGCATTTGCATCGTATGCCTTTAACAAATCGCACTCTACATGTTATGCTTGGATTGCCTATCAAACTGCTTATTTAAAAGCACATTATCCTGCAGAATACATGGCAGCTGTACTTTCTAATAACATGAATGATATCAAAACAGTATCGTTCTTTATGGAAGAGTGTAAGCGTATGGGATTAGAAGTATTGGGTCCAGATGTAAATGAATCGTATTCTAAATTCTCTGTAAACAAAGAAGGAGCAGTTCGTTTTGGAATGGCAGCTATTAAAGGAGTAGGAGCTTCAGCTGTAAAAGCAATTATTGATGAACGAAAAGAAAACGGAAATTATAATTCAATCTTCGATGTTGCAAAACGTGTAGATTTACGTGTAGCGAATAAAAAAGCTTTCGAAGGATTAGTATTAGCTGGAGGATTCGATTCTTTTACAAATGCACACAGAGCGCAATATTATGTTAGAGATGAAAAGGAACAAACGTTTTTAGAAAAAGCGATTCGTTTCGGAAATAAATATCAGGAAAATCAGAATTCTTCTCAGGTATCTTTATTTGGAGAAGCAAGTGAAGTAGATTTACCAGAGCCAATTATTCCTGAGTGCGATACTTGGGGAACAATGGAATTACTTGCTAAGGAGAAAGAAGTCGTAGGAATGTATATTTCGGCGCATCCATTAGATGATTTTAAAAACGAATTAAAGTTCTGTAATGGTAATGTGAGTTACTTTAAAGACTTAGCGAAATATGAAGGTATGGCGATAACCTTTGGAGGTATTCTTACAGATGTTCAGCACCGTGTTTCTAAAGCAGGAAAAGGTTGGGCTTCGTTTATTATTGAAGATTATAACGATAGTTTTGAATTTAGGATCTTTGGAGAAGAATATTTACGTTTCAAACACTTTTTAGTACCAAATTCTTTCTTGTATATAAAAACTATGGTAAAGCCAGGTTGGGTGAATAAAGAAGGCGTAAAAGGAGATCCTAGAGTCGGATTTACAGAGTTCTTACTCTTACACGATATTATGGAAAAGATGTGTAAGAAGTTAACCATAAAATTGGCATTGAAAGATGTTAAAGAAGATTTTATAAAAGATTTCCAACATCTATGTGTATTAAATTCTGGTTCACATTCGCTACGTTTTGTAATTTATGATGTAGAAGAAAAATTAGAAATAGACATACCTAGTAGAACTACGAAGATTAATATCACTAGTGAGTTTTTAGCAAAGCTTGATGAAGAGCATATCAATTATAAGTTGAATTAGTTTTTTCTAAATGAAAAAGTTACAAATTCTAATATTAATAATTCCTATTCTTCTTTTTAGTCAAGAAAAGATAAAGAAACTTGATGAAGAGACTAGAAATAGTGTTATTCAAAAGGGAAGACAAGCCTATTTTAGTAAGGATACAGTTTTGTTAAAAGAAAAAACAGAACTGTTAAAAACATATTATCTTAAGTATAATGATTCTCTTTCTCTAGCGAAGTATTACCATTTTAAAGCCTTAAAAACAAAATTAGAATTCAAACAAGATAGTACTTATTATTATTATGTAAAGTCTAAAGATATTTCTAAATTAATTAAAGATTCTCTGGCTGTAGGAAGAAGGTTATTAAGCATTGGTAACCTACAAAGAAGAGTTAAAGATTTTATAGGTAGTGAATTAGCTTTAAGAGAGGCTATTCTTTATTTAAAACCCATAAAATCCTATAAATATTTATCCTCTGTTTATAATGGTTTAGGGAATGCTTACAGAGAGTTAAATCAATTTGATAAATCTCGTTATTTTCATTTTAAATCAATGAGAACAAATCAACTGTATGAAGATTATATTTGGAAAACTACAAGTAATTTACATATATACAATAATGTCGCTCTTACATATCAGCGGCAAGATCTCAACAAAGAAGCTATAAAATATTTAGAAGAAGGCTTAGCTATTTATAATGAAATAAACGACAGTATTAAGTATCGTTTTTCAGCTAATTATGCGTTATTGCTAGAGAATTTAGCTTGTAGTAATTTTTTTATAGGAAATTATAAAAATGTCATTAATCAATACTACGAGGTAGTTGAAATAAATAAGAAAAATGGAGAGCTACAATCCTTAACAACTAATTATATTAATATTTCTGATTATTACAAAAAGTTTAATGATCTAAAAAAAGCTAAACAAAATGCAGAAAAAGCATTGTATTACGCTAAAATTTCTCAAAATAATAAAAGACATTTAGAAGCTCTTTTTTCATTATCAGAATTAACCAAAGGAGAAGAATCTAAAAAATATTTATACGAATACATTAAACTTAATGCAAGTTTATTAGCAAAAGAAAGAAGAATAACAAATCAATTTGCACAAATTAAGTTTGATAGGGAAACAAAAGAAAAAGAAAACAAACAACTTAAGTTTGATATAGAAAAAAAACAGATTGAAATAGAAAAAATAAGACAAAGAAATATAATTATAGTTTTACTTTCTATTATTAGTTTGTTAGGATTAGTTTTTAGCCTGATACTGTTTAGAGTCAAGAAGAAAAAAATATTGTTAACAGAAGAATTAAAAAGAATCAAAATAAAAGAAGAAGAAAGAACTCGAATATCCAAAGAATTGCATGATGGGATTTTAGGGAAACTTTTTGGAATCCGTTTAGGCTTAGGTTTTTTTGAAGTTAAAAAAGAGGAGTCAAAAAAATTCGAGGATTTACTCTTTGAGTTACAGCATATAGAAAAAGATATAAGAGAAGTCTCTCATAAATTAACTATTGATGTTGAGGATGTAGATTTTTCTAATTTGATAAAAGACTTAATTAAAAAGAAATCAGAAATAGGAAAGTTCGATTGTATTATTCAAGCTGATCCTAGTGTAAATTGGAGTGAAGTTTCTAATGAAATAAAAATAAATATTCATAGAATAATCCATGAATTACTTAATAATATAATCAAACATGCTAGTGCAACTAAAGTGGATTTAAATATAAATCAAATAGAAAAAGAGTCATTAGAAATCATTGTAAAAGACAATGGAAAAGGTTTTGATGTGGATTCAGTGATTGATGGAATTGGAATTAGTAACTTGAAACTAAGAATTGATAATTTAAAAGGAGATTTACAAATTAATTCAAAGAAAGGAAAAGGAACTAAAACCCAAATTTTAATACCATTAAATTAGCAATCTGAAAAAGAAAAAGAAAAAAAAGAATATGAATTTATTAGAAGAAGATCAGACATTGAAACTTATGGCTAGTTTCAAACCTGCTGAAATAGAATTCTTAATCTATCCAAAACGAGATTTAAAAAAGTTATTAAAACTTACATTTTTTGATTTACTATTAAATCAAGTTCTAGTTTTAAAAAAGAAGTATCTACAAGCAGATAAAAAGGCTCCTGTTAGAGAACTTATAATAGTTGAAACAGGAAAAAATTTTTCTTCATACCAATGTAATCATGATTTTGAGAAGCTTTTTACTTATAGAATAGATCACGATAGTTATTATTTTATTATCTCATTTTTAAAAGAAGTATATCAAGATATTCCAACAGAAGGAAGTTACAGAAGAATGATGCGGAATAGTTTTTCTTCTTTAAGTTTATATAAGAGAAGTTTTTGGATTTCTTTATTTAATAGAACTGTTCATAATAAAAAAGGTTATAATACAAGAAATCTGATAAAAACTAAGCTAGAAGAAATAGATAATACTATTTTAGAACTTATAGAAAAAGAGCCTGATAAAGCAATTCAGATCATAGAACAATTAAAAGGGAACATTTTTCTTTTAGAGAATTTTAATGCAGAGTTCTTTAAAAACTTAAAATCAAAGTTTACTATAGAATCTAATTTTTCATCTCAAGATTATTTTTTTTGTTGAATATTTATTTGAAAGTTCTTTTGATTTATTATTAGAAATCTTTGAAGAAGTTAATGATTATTTTGATATGAATTTTTTCATTCGAGTCGATTCAGAATTTGATCCAAGTGGTTTTATAGATTATTAGTTTAAGTTAATAAATTATATTTCTAACCTAGACCTAAACTGGTTTCAGATTCTCATAATGAATGACCTGTTAAGATTCCGAAACGAGTTCGGAATAACGTTTACTAAAAGCTTTCAAATCATATCATCCATCTTGATTTTTGCTTTTTTGTCACTTTAAGTGAAATAAATCGAAGCATAGCGAAGGTTTGTTTTGTATCGAGAAATAGTAACCAAAACGGTTCTCGATATAAATTTGTTCTCATTAACATTCGTCAAATTCACTCGAACTGACATTTACCAACCTTATGGCGAAAAAAGAATAATATGATTTATTGAGATGAACATAAATTGAAATTTTAGTTTTAACTATTAGCCTATTAATGAAGTTAGAAATTGAAAAAAGAGACAGAAAAATGGATGAATTTTGACTGTTTTTTTATGAAATAGAAAAAGTCAAGATGCATTTATTATAAATAGTGTAATTCTCCTGAGGTTTTACAGTAATTTTACATTTATAAGAATAAAACATTGTATTTTTGTTTAACATTTTTATATAATCATGAAACAAAATAAAAACGGAGTTTGGGTTAGTTGGAATGAAAACTTAAAATACAACTACAAATCTTTATATACAATTAAAACAGAAGAGGAGTTGCAAACAGTTATTGCCAAAAGCGAAAAAATACGTTTTTTTGGAAGTAAGCAATCCTCAGCAGATATTGCAGCAGGAACAGAAACCTTAATTGATATTACTGCCTACAATAAGATATTAGAATTTAATGATTCTGATAAAACGATAACAGTACAGTCTGGTGTATTACTGAAAGATTTATTAGAAGCAGTAGAAGCAAAGGGTTGGTGTATTCCATGTTTACCAGATATTAATACAGTAACTGTAGGTGGAGCTTTAGCTACAGGAACTCATGGTACAAGTGGTAAGTTATTGAGTGAGTATGTAACAAATTGTAGGTTAGTCTTAGCCGATGGTTCTATAAGAGAGATTAATGAAGGTGAAGAGTTAATGGATGCTGTTCGCGTTTCATTAGGAGTTTTAGGAGTATTTTCTACCGTTACTTTTTCATGCGAAGAAATTTACACACTTCATGTTAAAGAACATCCAGAAAGTGATTCAGAGTGGTTACCAAAAATCAAGGAGCGTTTAAAGAAACATGATTTTTTAAGAGTGTTATGGTTACCACATACTGATAAAGGATATGTAATCACAGGAGATAAAATCGATACAAATACAGAAATAAAAGAAGATTTGGGTCCAGATTATTTAAAACATAGAAGAAAAGCTTCTAAAATTCTATATAAGTATACTCATATTTTCCCTTGGTTTACCGTTGTAGCAAACAAGTTATTATATCGAGGCTTTTTTAGAGCTACCAAAGAACATAAAGGTTCTTTATATCAGGCGACAGTTACTAAGTCTAGAGGTTCCACTTTAGAATTAGCAGAGTGGACCATCAGTCTTGATGTTTTTCCTAAAGTTTTTGAAGAATTAAAAAGAGAAATTAATAAATGGTCAAACAAATCGTTTATTCATATTCCTATGGATGTTCGTTTTGTATACAAAGACAAATCTTGGTTAAGTTATGCCTACGGTCAAGATACTGTAACTATGGGATGTGTTTCTAGAAATGCTGCAACTGCCGATTCTTATGAAGCGTTTAAAAGTGTAGAGAGAATTTTCTTAAAATATGGAGGAAGACCACACTGGGGAAAACGATTTAAAGCAAAAGATGCAGAGCTTTCTAAAGTATATGAAAGATGGAATGATTTTAAAGCATTACGAGAAACATTAGATCCAACAAATAAATTTTTAAATCCGTATTTAACAGATTTATTTAATGCAAAAGTAGTTGAACATGCCTATGCCTAAAGGAGTTTTATTTGATTTTGATGGAGTAGTAGTAAATAGTTTTGAAAGTCATTATTCTGCTTGGTCATCAGCATTTAAGGAATTATTCAATGAAGAAATAGCTCCGTATCCGAAAAGTCATGTTGGTAAATCTCCAAGGAAAATAGCAAGGTATTTTTGTGAACAAATTGGCAAAGGAGATCAGTTTGAAGATTTATTTTTTCTGAAGGATAAACATTTAGAATTATATTTTAAAGTTCCAAATTTATTACCAGGTGTTACTGATTTTACAGATTATTTATCGACGAATCAAATTCCTTATGGAATCGCTAGTAATGCAACAAAATTATTCTTGAGACAATCGATAAAACATTTAGATTTAAATTTTCCTGTAGTTTTTGGAGTAGAAGATTATAAGAAACCAAAACCGGCACCAGAAGCCTATATAACTTTAGCTACAGCTTTAGGTTTTGCTGAAGGTGATTTCAAAGATTTATGGGTTTTTGAAGATAGTTTAACAGGAATTGCAGCGGCAAAATCTGCTGGAATGCAACCGATTGGAATACTTTCTAAGTATTCAGTTGAAGAAATGAAAGCAGCAGGGAGTAGTCAAGTCTTTGAAAATTTGAAAGAAGCTTTTGATCTATTAATTTAAAGGAGATTATTAATTTTAAACGAATAAAAAACACAATAGGAAACCCTAACGTTTCCTATTGTGTTTTTTTGGTGTTTTTATCCTTCAGGAAGGTACCAAAATACTACTTTTTTCCCTTTATCAGAAGAGTTTCCTCCGTACACAGTGTGTAAAGACTTTTTCTTAAGAATACTTTTGTTTTCTTTTTTAAAACTATCAAGCGTTTTTTTCATTATTTAATTTTTGTATTATTACTTACTCTGTTTTGGTTTTTCAGTATCCACCATTTTCTATAGATTACTTTGTTAATTCTCTGAATAATGTTTCTAAATTTTTATTTTCAGAGTTCAATTCTAAGATTTTTAATCCGTATTCTTGTGCGAAGTCAAATAATTTCGGACGCATATCTTCTTCTGTTTCAAATGTGAGTGTCCAAGAGTTGTCGTAATTGTTTTTAATCGTTGTAATATTAGCTAAACGCTGTAAGAATTGCTCTTCAATCTTATAATCAAAACCAACCTTTATAGTTTGTGTATTACTGTCTTTGAGTTCAGTTAGTTTTTTGTCTACTACAATCTCTCCGTTATTAATAATAATTACACGATCACAAACAGCTTCTACTTCTTGCATGATATGTGTAGAAAGTAATACAGTTTTATCTTTTCCTAATTCTTTAATTAAAGCTCTAATTTCTATTAGCTGATTAGGATCTAAACCCGTAGTTGGTTCATCTAAAATTAAAACCGCAGGATTGTGTAAAATTGCAGCTGCAAGGCCAACTCGTTGACGATATCCTTTAGATAATTGTCCAATCTTTTTATGAGATTCTTTATCTAATCCAACTTTAGTAATACAGTCTGGAATTAAATCTTTTGATATGTTATGAATATTAGCGTGAAATTGTAAATATTCCTTCACATACATATCCAAATATAACGGATTATGTTCTGGAAGATATCCAACTTTTTTTTGAGCTTCAATAGGATTTTTAATCACGTCAATATCATCTACAAAAACAGTTCCTTCGTCTGGTTGTAAAAAGCCTGTTAATACTTTCATTGTAGTAGATTTTCCAGCAGCATTAGGGCCTAAAAAACCAACAATTTCTCCTCTTTTTGCTGAAAATGAAATATTATTGACTGCTTTTTGTGTTCCGTAAGTTTTCGTTATTGCTGAAAGTTGAATCGACATAATTAACTTTTTAATTGAATTTTAATAGCTTTCAATCCTGAAGAGTTTAATGTAATATCTTCAAAAAAAGTAAAGCCTAATTTTTTATAGAAACCAATAGGAGATTTATATAACGTTCCATCTGATTTCTTATAATCATTATTGGTTACTACCCAACCATTTAAAATAGAATGATTTTGTTTGGCATTTGAAATGAGGTGTTTTCCAATTCCTTTTCCCTGAGTTTTCTGATTAAGAATCATCAAAAACCAACGTTCTTCTTCTCGTTCAAAATCAGCATACCAACCCACAATAGTGTTATTCTCTTTCACAAGAACATGATTCACTTTTATTAAAGAATCTAAATAATTATTAAACTCATTCGTAGTATTGTACCGAATACACTCAGGATATTCAGCATTCCATAGTTCTTTTAAAGATTGTATTTCGTTATAATGTAAAGTGCTAACTTTTATAAATTCCATTACTTTCTTTCGTAAGAAACGAAACTATAATCGTATTTATTTTTTTCGTCTGCTTTAAAATCTTCACGCGATACCTCTTTCCATACTGTAGTATCAATTTTTGGGAAAAATACATCAGCATCGAATGTTTTATGAATAAGGGTGATATCTAAGCGATCGGCTAATCTTTTTTCTAAAGTTTGCTCATAAATTTGTGCTCCTCCAATAATAAAAGCATTTTTTCCCTCAGTAAGTTCAATAGCTTTTTCAATACTATCAGCAATCAAACAACCATCTTTAAAATAGTCATTATTTCGGGTAATTATAATACTAGTTCTATTAGGAAGAGGTTTTCCAATACTTTCAAAAGTATTTCTACCCATTAAGATATGATGTCCAGAAGTCACTTTCTTAAAACGTTTCAAATCTTCAGGTAAGTGCCAAATTAAATCGTTGTCTTTTCCTAACTCGTTATTCTGGCCTATAGCCGCAATTAAGGTAATCATAAATGTATTTTGGGTTTACATGTTTTTAACCCATTCTTTAATGTAACCTACTAAATCTCTTTTATCGGTTACATCATTATCTTTTGTGTTCGAGTGTATGTTTTGTATGATGGTTTTAATAGCCAATAACACATTTTCATCATCAATTTCAGCAACTATATCATAGATGTCCTCTTTTATAGTATCGATTTCTGCTATCATTTTTGTTAAAACTTAATAGGTTCAGGTTACTAATTTAATTAGATTTTATAAATCTTAAGTGGTTAAAATAAATAAAAGAAAGTTAAAAAATTAAACCGCTACTTTTCCTTTGATGTGTGGATGCGGGTTGTAATCCAGTAATTCAAAGTCTTCGAAGGTAAAATCTTCAATATTTTTTATTGAAGGGTTTAATTTCATTTTTGGAAGAGGTCTAGGATCTCTACTCAATTGTAATTCTACTTGTTCTTTGTGGTTATTGTAAATGTGAGCATCACCAAAAGTATGAATAAATTCACCAGCTTCGTAACCACAAACTTGTGCAACCATCATGGTAAATAAAGCATAACTAGCAATGTTAAAAGGAACGCCTAAAAATATATCTGCACTTCTTTGATATAACTGACAAGAAAGCTTACCATCTGCTACATAAAATTGAAAAAATGCATGGCATGGAGGTAATGCAGCTTTACCATTAGCAACATTGTCGGAGAATGAAATAGATGTATCAGGCATAACACTAGGATTCCAAGCAGAAATTAACATTCTTCTACTATTAGGGTTCTTTTTTAAAGTTTCTATAACCTCCTTAAGCTGATCTATTTCTTCACTATTCCAGTTACGCCATTGATGTCCATAAACAGGACCTAAATCTCCATTCTCATCTGCCCATTCATTCCAAATACGAACTCCATTATCTTGTAAATATTTAACATTCGTATCACCTTTTATAAACCATAATAACTCATAAATAATAGACTTAAGATGAAGTTTTTTAGTTGTTACCATCGGAAAACCTTCACTTAAATCAAAACGCATTTGATATCCAAAAACACTCTTAGTACCTGTTCCTGTTCTATCTCCTTTTTCATTTCCGTTTTCTAAAACGTGTTTAACTAAATCTAAATATTGTTGCATTTACTTTATAAATTATTACTGCAAAAATAAAAAAGCACTAACATGTTTTGTTAGTGCTTTGAAAATTGTTTTCAGTAAGTTATTAACTGAATTTTTTAAACATAAGTACAGCTACCAAAACGACAGTAACCTACAAAGAATTCACCAGTTGGTAATGATAAATAACATCTGTTCCCTCTACACACAGTTCCTCCAAATACCGCGCCTTCAATAGTACTTAATTCTTTTTTTGTAAGGATTTTTACCCCATTTAAGTTTGAGATTTTTTTCATGTTTAATATGATTTAAAGTTGATTTTAGTAAAGTATTTATTTTACCGATGATAAAAAGTTTTGAGTGGATGTTTGTAGCAATTCTGTAGTGAAAAAGTTGTTTTATGAGGATTTAAAATAAAAATAGTGTTGACAATACGTTAATGAAATAGTCATCGACGTTAACGAGTTTGATATTGTTTTAAGAATTGAATAATATTTATTTCACCAGCTGATAAAACAAAATAAATATGAAAACAATAACTTTTACTGTACTAACATTATTCGTTACGTCTTTATCATTTTCTCAAACAGTAAACTTTGATAGTTTAAAAAGTAATTTGGGATATGGTAAAACACTTGAATTTATTCATGGAGAAACCAGATCTGGTATATCCTCTTATAGATTTATAAATAGAACGGATAAATCTCAAAATCCAATTTTAACTTTGCAAGTTAAGAATGAAGATATCAATGATCTTGGTTGGAAAAATAGAGTAACTTTTAATAATGACAAGGTAGGTATTGGTTTATTATCTCCTGAAGAACTTTTAGATGTAAATGGAAATGCTAGAGTAAAAAAGTTAATTATAAATCCAGTTGCTAACGGAGGTCGTTTCTTACAAATGGGGAAAACTGTAAGTTCAGAACACAGACTATTTAATTTTGGTTCTAGTAACGATTACTCTGGGTATAGTTTTTTTAATGTTGATGGAACTTTAAGAATGGATTTTAGTTCGCATGCTAACACTACTTATTTAGGGTTAAGTGATGAAAATCAACAAGAATTTTTTAAAGCTTCTAAGTCTTCAACTACTGGAGCATTTGTTCATTTGCCACAAGCAAATTCAAGAATAGTAATTGGTGGTTTTGGAGATTATCTATTAGCAGACAATTATAAGTTTATTGTAAAAGATGGTAATAGTCTCATTGAAGGGAATTTAATCGCTAGTGGAAATATAGGTATTGGTACATACAATCCTGATGCAGAATTAACCGTGAAAGGAAAAATTCATGCAGAAGAAGTAAAAATAGATTTGAATGTTCCGGCCGATTATGTATTTGAAAAGTATTACGAAGGCACATCAAAATTAAAGTCAGATTATATCATGCCTACTTTAAAAGAAGTAGAAGATTACACTAAGAAAAATCATCATTTACCGTCTGTTCCCTCTGCCAAAGAAATGAAAAAAAAAGGGATTAAAGTAAGTGAAATGACAAATTTATTACTCCAAAAAATAGAGGAATTAACGCTTTATACAATAGCACAAGAAAAGAGAATAAAGGCGTTAGAGGAAAAAAATAAAAAGCAATAGAAATGAAAAATATTTATAGTTATATTCTTTTATTTTTTTCTTTTTACACATTAATCGGGCAAGAAACTAAAGTTGAAATTGTTCCAATTGTACTTGGAAAGAAATTAGTGAATGCATATTCCGTAGAGAATATGCAGAAAGCTTTTAATAGTTTATCTAAACAAAAAAAAACTAAAAGTCCTTTAACATACATATCTGCAAATCATCTCTATGTGAGATTTCTGCCAAAAGATAATAAAGAACTACATGAGTTAATGAATGTTTCCATATTAGAACTTTTTGATCATCCATTAGATTATGAAATTGAACAAGAAGGTAATTATTATCATGATCCAAGCATACCTGATGATAGACCTACTTGGTATTATACGGTTATTAAAATAGAAGATATAATTCCTGAGGCGATACAACATATTACTTATCAAGTTTTAGAAGAATTATTTTTACCTCCAGATAACTCATCAGCTGTAAATTTTTATACTGATTTAGAAGAAAAATCATTGATTTTGACTAAAAATTCTGTAACAGCAACGAGATCTCCAAAATATAGACCTTCTGGACAAATACTAGTTAGTAATCCTATTTCTGGATCAATTTATAGAGAAAATGAACGCTATGACGGAGTTCCTAATGTTGTTGGAAGAGTTAGAAAGTGGTTTAAAATATCTAAAGGAATCACTGATAACGATGGCTATTTTCAGGTTTCAAAAAAATTTAGAGGAAAAGTTAATTTCGGTGTAATTTATAAGAATCAACATGCAAGTATTTTACCAGGACCTTTTTCACCTTTGTATTTATATTATGGTGGAGCTTTTTTAGACGGACCAAGAAGAGAAGGTCATTGGGAATATAGATCGCATCGAGGAACTAGTTCATACAAATGGGGTGCTATCATGAGAGGAGTTCATGATTATCATTATACATATGCTCCTAATTTAGACATTTTGCCACCTCCAAATAAATTAAGAATTGCAGCATTTAATTTTCCATTTATAGAAAGACCATTCGCACCAATGTTTCATCAGCAAGATAATCAGTCATTTGGTTTTGCAATCCCTGGCGATTTCAGTGATATTTATATAGATCAACAGAATAAACCTTATCATAATATATACGATATTGTAATTCACGAACTAGGTCACGCTGCACACTGGAGATGGGTTGGAAATTGGGCATATCTCTTTTTGGAACTAACAGATAGCACGCGTTATAAGCAGAGTAGAATGGCAACAGAAGCTTGGGCAGATGGTATTGCAGATTATGCGAGTAAATTTAAATTTAATTTGCATTCAGTACACCCATATGCGTGTAATGATTTAGATGAAAGAATAGATGATTTATATCCAAAATTTATAGTTCGAGATCTAATGGATAATAAACAGAGTAATAATACCTGTACTATTGTAGATAATGTTTCGGGTTTTAATCATAATCAAATTTTTTATGCTTTAGAAAGTTCAAGACATCATGCTTTAGAAAAGTGGCGAGATAATTTGATTCAAAAAGATCCATCACAAGAAGAAGTACTTAGAGAGTATTTTGCACAATGGATAGGGGAAGAGTATGTGCCATGTAGTGCAGCTCCTTTAGTTTTAAATACTGATTATACTTCAGAAGAAAATATTGATATAACACATTCGAATACGATATTTATGAAGAATGGATTTTACTTTAAACCAACTGAGAGTACTCATAGATTTAGAGGAGAAATTGTTTGTAATTATCCTGGAGCAGGTTCTCAAATGAATAGAGTTGTTAATAATGAAAATACATTTAGTTCTACTGTTTATCATGATGATTTTAAGTTTATTCCTAACCAATCTATCGTATTTCCTCCAAAATATTTAGAGGATATAGAAGAAATTATAGTTAAAGAAAATGCAGATGAGTTACTGTTTTATCCCATTCCTGTTGATGATGTTTTATATGTGAAAAGTAGTAGAATACCTTTAGAGTGGAGGGTTATTGATATTACTGGTAAAACTATGACTAAGGGTAATTTTAAGTCAGATACTTTACAAACTATTCATGTAAATAATTTACCTAAAGGCATGTATTTTGTAAAAGTAAATTTTTTAAATGGAACTAGTGACTTTAAAAGAATATTAAAAAATTAATGGACAGAAAGTAACAAACGAATCATTAGGTTATTTTTTATTTTAAAAAAGTTATGCTCAAATACATCTGTCTCAAACACAATACCTATAGCCTCAGAATTCGAAGTTACTTAGCATTACACAATACTCTTTCATCTGGTTAAATTTTTAAGTTTTTAGTATGATGAGATTTTAATTTAATCTACAGCTTTAACTTAATAAAGCTGTAGATTTTTGAAGGTTTGAAAATTATTTGTGGTTGAAAAAGATTAGAATTCTAGTTTAATAAAACATACAGCCATAAATAGAACAACGACCTGGCTCACAGTATTCTGTGCCGTTTATTTGAAAACAACACCTGTTTCTTCCTTTGCAATACGTTCTTATGGATCCTTTAATTTGTTGTAATTGTTCACGTTGTAAAATTTTTACACCGTCTAGTTTTAGTAAGTTTTTCATAATGTAATAGGTTTTGGTTAATATTTTACGTGAAACGTAAACCCAAAAATTAATATAAATAGAAAAGAAGGATAGGAAATTATAGAGAGATTCAGATATTAACTCGTCTTTTAAATGGAATATATGATTAAACTATGCGAGCATATTTTAATATGAAATTAGGTTTCTTTTTATTTGATTAATTTAGAGGTTGTGTAAATATAACAAAAAAAGCTATTGTTTTTTATGATTTATATATTTTTTACGCTTTTTATTAATAAATTTTAAAATTTGACGGAAAATAAATTTCTTGCGCCTTTTAGTCCGCATTTTTGATATTTATGATATGCTTTTGCAACCTTTTCATGAATAGTACTAGCAGGAGCATTCGACAACCAACCTTTTACAGCAGCAGTTAATGTATAAGCCTCAGGTGCCATTAAATTGGTAGTCCAAAGTATTGGGTTAGCACCAGCTTTTTTTATATGATCAGAGAAAAAGTGTTTACTATAACAAGCTAAAATGATAACATCATTTTTTTTAGGGCTTGTATTCTGATAATTCAAATTTACATTGAACTCCATTAAACCATCATGACCTATGTATGATATTAAATTTGCTGTACCACCAAAGGAAAGCGTTTTAGATTGAAAATTTATAGTTTCTTTTTTTTGCTGATTAGAAGCTAATAAAAAATCCTGAGTACAATTTTTTATCTTTTCACCATCATAAGCATCTGCAAGTAAATAAGCGTCTTTAGATATATGTTTAAATAAAACTCGTTCTAAAATATTGGAATTTTGGGTGGAAAGTTTAGCGACTAACTTCCAGTTTTTACTTTTATATTTTAAAAATGATTTCACACCGTATGCAGCTCCCCAGTATAGGTTATTATAAGGATCTTTACCATTGCCCAACTTTTTAGGTACTGGAACTATACCTTGAAATTCATTATCACACAACGCTACATATACATGTATAGTTTTTGTCTGTGAATATGTTTTGTAAGAGATTAAAATAAATAATAGAATTAATGTTTTTTTCATAGCTAGGTATTATTACTACTAATATAACGTTAATTACAATAATAAATTTTAACCTGAGATTTTAAGCAAAAGCAATAATTGATATCGCTCCAATAATTGAAGCAATAACTCCCATTTGTAAAATTAAAATTGGAGTTATTTTGACTAACTCTTTATCTTGATCAGAAATTTTAGCTTTAAAAACTCTAGCGATAATAAGTCCAACAGTAGTATCGAAAACTCCCAGTAAAAAACTACCTATAATTGCAGAAACAAAAGTTCCATTTAATTTTAAATATACTGCTGTTATTCCATAAATAATAAATGATCCAAAAGCAAACCACACATATTCAAAGTTTAAAACTCTGGATAGTATAGAGCTAATTACGTCATATAGACTAATGACGGCAAATCCAATCAATATTATAAATAGAGATTCCAAAGCAGATTTTAAAAAAGGTTAATTTATTAAAGTTTATCCTATTATCATTCCAGCAATTGTGGCAGACATTAAAGAAGCAATAGTTCCTCCAATTAAAGCTTTTATACCAAATTCTGATAATGTTTTTCTTTGTCCGGGAGCTAGAGAACCAATTCCTCCAATTTGTATACCAATTGATGCAAAATTAGCAAAACCACACAACATATACGTTGCCATTATTACAGATTTATTATAAGTTAAATGTGTAGTGTTGCTTATATCTTTTAATTCTGCTAATTGAATGTATCCAACAAATTCACTAGCAGCTAATTTTATACCTAATAATTGTCCCATTAAAGCTGTGTCTTCACTTGCAACTCCAATTAACCACATTAAAGGAGCAAAAATATATCCTAAAATTGCTTCTATTGATAAAGCGTTGTAAGAAGTATTAGCGGCCATCCAAACATTTAAATTCGTTACATCACCAATCCATCCTAACATACCATTTATCATTGCAATAAATGCTACAAACACCAATAGCATAGCTCCTACATTCATGGCTAATTGTAAACCTTCAGTAGTACCATTAGCAATAGCATCTAAAACGTTAGAACCTATTTTTTCAGAAGATACTTTAACATCAGTATTAATTTCTTCAGTCTGAGGGTACAAAATTTTCGAAATTACAATAGCTCCAGGTGCAGCCATGACAGAAGCAGCTAATAAATGTTTTGCAAATTGTAAGCGTAAAACAGGATCATCTCCTCCTAGAAATCCAATATACGCAGCTAAAACGGCTCCAGCTACAGTAGCCATACCACCAATCATTACTAATAGAATTTCTGAACGAGTCATCTTTTCTAAGTAAGCTTTAATCAAAAGTGGCGCTTCTGTTTGTCCTAAAAATATATTTCCAGCAACAGACAAACTCTCAGCACCTGAAATTTTTAAGATTTTAGATAGTGTCCAAGCCATTACTTTTACTACCTTTTGAATAATTCCTAAGTAAAATAATAGAGAAGTTAAAGCGGAAAAGAAAATTATTGTAGGTAAAACTTGAAAGGCAAAGATGAATCCAAAAGTATCCATATCCACAACTAAGCCTTCGAATAAAAACTTACTACCTGCTCTAGTAAAGTCTAAAACACTTACAAAAAGTTGTCCTACACCATTAAAAATCTTTTGAATTAGAGGAATTTTAAGAACACCAACAGCAATAAATAGTTGAAAAATTAAACCTAAACCTACAGTTTTCCAGTCTATCGC